>JABSRV010000222.1 GCA_013214905.1 Psychrobium sp.
GTTTTATGATTGAGTTTGAAGAGCAGTTAGCTCCTCATATCTAAACGGGCAGTTACACAGCTGGTTTTACACCCTCATAGGGGGGCTTGATCAGTGAGTAAACATCACTTGAGTGGACTAACAGTTTACCCTGAGTAAACTTGCCATTTTTGCATTCGTGGATAGCTCATAATCCGTTAGATCAATTTATTACTAAACCTTTTTCCACCCTCATTTTAATATGAGTTACATTCCGTCATTCTCACCTCAACTGTAAACTGTCAGTAAACAGTCAGTTCACCAATTGTATGTTTTTCTACCATACTGTTAGGCATAAACTTAGCTTCGTAATCAATATTCATTGTTTTGACAGTCACATACAGGGGACACATGTCATGAGAAATTTAACTAGTTTGGCACTTACTGCCGCGCTTATATTACTTCCTATCTCGCAAAGCGTTGCGAATACACCGTCAACCAAAGGGCAACTTACGTTGTCGTATAACGACGGAAGACCCGACTCTAATGGACTAAAAGAAGTTAATTCAGCGTTAATGACTGCCGGAGTGAGAGTTAGCACTTTGCCATTACCACAGGCAGCTACACCGATCATTAAAGCCTCGAAAACAAGAGCTATCACCAAAGAAGAAACAGCCAAACTAATTTCGCTTTTTTCTTTACACCGAGGGCAATTATTAGAGCAAATAGCCAAAGCTGGTCGTAAACCTGAAGCTCATCGTGGTGGCTTTTTAGCGACATCAGAAAAAGGCGTTGCTCCATATCCAAAAGTTTACGATATGAAGGCCATGACACCAGAAATAGTGACTTATCTGCAGAATAAATTTGGCAAGCTTCATGTTAATAGCGCCGAGAATGGCATGGGCATTGACGAAGTAATGACTATTGTTTCTGGCGGTCATTGGACGTGGTTCTTTTTATTACCTGATAATGTCATTGGAAAATTAACGTTAGGGCATGTAGATATTGGCGGTCAAGCGTGGCGTATTAGCTACCCAGGTTTAGTGCCTCATGGTGGTTTTCTTGATTCAGAATATGGATTGGTAGTTGCTTATGCGCACGGACCAAAGAACTTTGTAATGCGCTATGAAGACCCTAGTGTTAAAGGTTCTGAGTTACTTGAAACAAACTCTTGGATTGATTTCACTGGTAAGATTCCTAAATTATTGAAATAAATAAAATCCTAATAACAACAGAGCCAAACTATGCGAGAGTCGTATAGTTTGGCTCTGCATTTAATATCCAGAAAACTCAATCACCTATATTAAAAATGAGAAAAGTAAACAGTATAATACTAAAGCTACAGAGAAATCGCACAGTCCAAACAGGGAATATGCCAGCGATATAGTTAATCAAGTGAGCAAGCTTGCGCGTGCCAAGCATAAGAATAGCGGCAACAGCCATCAATGAGACATAACCAAATACCGTAAATACGATTGGATAAACGGCAGTACTAGCGGACATTATTAATGAAATACCCAATAATAGTCTGATCGCAATGTCACTATATTTTGCCATCTTTGAATTTACAAAAAGTGGCATTTGTTTAATTAATTGCTGTGGCAATAACACGCTCAATACGCTGAGTAAAATCATGCCAAAGGCAATAACAAAAATGATAAATTGCCATATCGTATAAAGAAAAATATGACCTCACTTAACCGTTAAAATTATTTAAGAATAGTAATAGACACGCCACAATTAGCGAAATATAAAAACCATATCGAAGTTTCTCAGCCAATTTTGAATTCAACGGCAAAGACGCTTTTTTGAAATCATTCTTAAGTTTTAAAGCCTCTGATGCTGATAATCCTATGCAATGCGAGCAGACCCCGTCCAGAACACTGTATTGCAAATGACAACGTCTACATTCTCTAGATTCAAAGTGATAATGATGCAAAAGCATCTCCTTTATCTTAAGGCGTGTGAAATAACGCTAAACAAATGCCAGTTAACCGAACTGTCGCCATAGGTGAGTAGCCATGACGACAATAAGCATCATTATCGACGGATAAAAAGATAACGAAAATCCGATAGCTCTTGTTGCAGCACCATGACGATAACCGATGAAAAATAATAGCCGCCCCACACCAAAAGCGATCGCGGCAATTGGGACTACCGATAACATAGCAGCAGGCATGACTACTGACCAAAGAAAATATACCAGTGATGCTAGTAGCGTTTGCTCGACTGTGTTCTGTAGCAATGATTGCAATAAGACAGTGCGACCGGAATCATTTGATAAGCCTGCTCCGCCAATATCGTCGGATGAAAAAAAACGATGCTTTGCTAAGCGGCCAATGGCCACAGCTAAAAAAGTAGCAGGTACGCTGCATAATAAAATGGCGATGTTGAGTTTTTCGACCGCACTTAAAGACGAGGCGTTACCGAAAGGATTCAGATAAGCCCCAAGCCCTACAATGCAAAGTGCAATCAATGCACCGATTATTATTCCTTTCAATCCACCAATCTGGTTTCTGTTAATCATCAACCAATTCACTTAACCTGTGAATCACTCGCACACCCTTTGGCACAGCCGTATTTTTAGTTGTGAACCAAATTGGCTTAATACCGGTTGCTAAGGCAGGTTTAATATCCTTTTCAAAACTGTCGCCGACCATCGCGATATTTTCGCTGGGTTGCTCTAATCGATTAATAATTTCAGAAATAAATGCAGTGCTACCTTTAGATATGCCCAAGTTCGCTTGACAAAAATATCCGCTAATATATTCGCTCAAACCAACCCGCTCAAAAGCCAACTTTATTTCGAACTCACTAGAGTCGGCGGCGCCAGTGGCGATGTATAATTTCGCATGTTTAGACAACGCCGCCAGCGTTTCTTTTGCACCGCTAATTGCTTCAACGTTCGGCCAATAACACATCTTTCCTGTTGTGTTTGGGTCATCAACCATCAGGGTATTTCCCCAGTCAAACAGATATACGTTTGTCACCAACCCCGCTCCTGCTTATTTATTGTTGACTATATGCCCGACCATTCATGTACCAATACAGACATTTGAACCTTGTCTAAAAATTTGCCATTGCGATAACCCGATTCACGTTTTATACCCTCGTGCACATAACCCGCTTTTTCGTAGGCTCTTATCGCCGCCGGATTTACGTCAAAGGCCGTTAATTCAATTCGATGCAACCCTAGCGCGTTGAAACCATAATGAGTAATCATCATGGTAACTTCTGTCGCAATGCCTATACCCCAATAATCTTTGTTACCGATTAAGATAAAATATTCACCGCATCGATTGAGGCTACTAATGGATGCAATGCCAGCGTAACCAATCAGCTCTCCGGTTTCGCTACAGCAAATACCAAAAGAGACTGTTTTCGAGCTGCTGTTGATATTGCTCAACCACTGGCTAATGTCAGCCTTTGATTGTGGGTAAGCATAACTAGACAGGCTAAATTGAGTCACTTCACGGTCGCATGACCATTGATGAAATTCATTGACGTCATCGACTTCTAGGGATCTTAATTTAACTAGTGGTGACTCTAAAATCATCTTATTTTCTCTATGTGGTGATTGGTTTTATTTTGGACATCAGATGCTCGTCAAAATATTGCCCATCTTTGAATGACGCTTGTTTTAGAATACCATCAAGCTGATAGCCATTTTTTTGTAATACTTTGATTGACGCGCCATTGTAAGAAACAACCGAAACAAACACACGTACAATATTAGTCTTTTCTAACAGCCTCTGAGAAAATTCTTGCACCGCTTGGCTTGCTATACCCTTGTTCCAATGCTGTTGCGCCACCCAATAACCAAGTTCTGCGCTACGGTGATATTCAAACTCGCCGACTTGCGCCGAGATACAACCCACCAGATTGCCTTGATATTCAATCGCTTTAATAAGCTCGTTACCATGACAATACTTGATCCACCATTGCGCGTCACTAATGTTGTATGGAGAAGGTATCGCGTCCGTAATAAATTGGGTGATCTCTAACATATTCATATATTGAACCAGCGGTTCAATGTCTGACTCCTGAAATTCTCTAAGGATAATCATCAGCGTTATATCTCGCGTTGCAAGTTTTCGTTAACGTCCAATTCCATGTCAACACGATGCATACCATTGCCCCAACCATCTTTAATAATATTGGTGGTTGCACCCAATTTACTAAAAATGGCGCGGATAAATGGCTCTCGGCAATATCAACAACATTCAGGTTTTTCTCAATCGCTAAGTTCTTAGCATAGGTCATCATTTCTCGCCCCAATGCCAGAGCCTTAACGTGGGGACTAACCATAATCCAAGTGATGCTCCCGCGAGCATATTGTTGCATGTTAAAACCAAACACGGCTACTCCCCTTTGACGACGATGAAAAACATTGAAGCACAACGAATCTGCTGTTCACAACCAAAAATATTGGACAATTGGGAACTGGCGATTACTTTTTAAACTATTTGTACTAAGTCCTTCTTTAAGAGCTTTGTTTAAATCTATTTTTTTAAACCATCACTATCTTCACCGTAAGATAATTTTATTTCTTTGGCTTTTTCCAAATACTCTAAAGACGGTTGAAATATCGACATTATTTGTGTGATCACCAGACGCACCTCAATTGATTACTTATCATTGATATTGGGTCGTTTGTTTAAAAATAAAACGCCTGCTATCTAGATGCCATCGGATGTTCAGGGTTTAACTGTAATAGATCCCATAAATTACCGTAAAGATCTTCAAATACAGCAACTGTGCCGTAATCTTGCTCTTGGGGGTCTCTGACAAACTTAATGCCATCGGCTAGCATTCGATGATAATCACGCCAAAAGTCATCGGTACTTAAAAATAGGAAAACACGACCACCGGCTTGATTACCAACAAAGTTGTCTTGTTCTGGCTTAGATGCTCGAGCGAGCAATAGCGTGACACCATTAGAGCCTGGCGGGGAAACTACCACCCAACGTTTATCTTGTGCTGCTTGATAGGTGTCTTCAATAAGCTCAAATTTAAGCTTGTTAACATAAAAATCAATCGCCTCATCATAATCTTTAACAACGATGGCAATATGTACTATAGATTGTTTCAATCTCATCTCCGTTTAATATATGGCGACGATAACATATGTTTTGATAATCATATCAAGATAAGCGGTTTAAGAATGCTTTGGTAAAAATTTTTAACATTGTATTCATCCCTCGAATTCTTGTTTGCAGTATATTGACTATCCTTACAAATAATTCAGATACACATGCTGATGAAATCTATTTTGTTATCTAAAGTGGTCGAATTATATATAAGTAACTTACGCTACGACTCCGTCATAACAAAGTCAGTTAAGCTTTGTCGTATCAGATGATAATGATATTACCATCTGTGTTGTCTCTATTGGTATGGATATAGAAAAATTTTAAATCTAAATTGATATCAGCAACAATTAATAATAAAGGGCAAAAGATTGAATGGTTACACGTGACACAATTAACCGATAAATTAGTGACTTTAGAATTGCTAAATACAAGTCATATTGAGGCACTTAAAGTGGCAGTATAGACGGTGAATCATGGAAACTCTGGTATGTAAATGTGCCGACACCACAGCAAATGACAACTTATGTTGAACAAGCAATCTTGGATGCAGCACAAGGTAATATCGCGTATGCGGTAAGGTGTAATATTACTAATAAATTGATCAGCACTGTAGCCGTGTCATTGGATTGCGGTATTATTTAGTGTGAAACTGGCGGGCGTTGAGGAAGTATCTAGCAGCGACAAAA
>JABSRV010000223.1 GCA_013214905.1 Psychrobium sp.
CGGTAAATCGCTAAATTGACGTATTTGTTTACAAACTTCAAAGCCGTTAATGTCAGGAAGGCCAACATCTAAAATGACTAAGTCAATGCGTTGTTGGCGCAACAGTTCAAGCGCGTCGCTGCCCAACGTTAGCCATTGCACATCAAAACCTTCCATGGTTAATACATGGATAAGCGTGTCTGCGATAGCGGCTTCATCTTCTACAACGAGTATTTTATTCATCGATTACTTGGTTAGGTTTACTGACGCCTGACTATAGCATTAGTTAACATAATGAATAGGTTAATAAAAATGTTTTATTAAAAGGGGAGCGCTGTTGCTGGTCAAGCAACAGCTAACCGATTATTTGTGGCGTGCTCGAAGGTTGTCGGTGATTTCTTTTAGCGGTATGTCTTTACTGCGTAATAAAACAAGCAGGTGATAAAGCAAATCAGACGACTCATTAACGAGTTCGTCGCGATCGTCGGTAGCCGCTGCAAGGGCTACTTCAACGCCTTCTTCACCGACTTTTTGTGCCATGCGTTTTACGCCGCTTTTAAATAATGAGCTGGTATAACTTGCGTCATCAGGTTCAAGGTAGCGTTTGTTAATAACGCTGTCTAATTGACTAATGAAATCAAGGTCAAAGCCCGCGCTGTCAGCAAAGCAGCTTTGTGTGCCCAAATGACAAGTTGGACCGGCAGGTCGCGCCATCACTAATAACGTATCGTTATCGCAATCAACAGCCATATCAACCAGCTCAAGAAAATCGCCAGACGTTTCGCCTTTGGTCCATAAACGCTGTTTGGTGCGTGAGTAAAAGGTCACCTTAGCAATGTCTAAGGTTTTGCTTAGCGCTTCTTTATTCATATAGCCAAGCATTAATACTTTGCCATTGCCCGCGTCTTGCACGACTACTGGCATTAGGTTATCTACTTTAGCCCAATCTAAATTTTTTATCTGACTCTCGTTTATCATGTTCTTATCTCTATGCCTAGTGAAATGAGAGCTTGTTTTAAATCACTTATTTCAATTAATTTTTTGTGAAACACACTAGCTGCCAGTGCGCCATCAACGTTAGCTTGCTTAAATACGTCGTAAAAATGACTTATTTGACCCGCGCCGCCAGAGGCGATTAAAGGGACTTGGCAAACTTCACGTATCATGCTTAATTGCTCAATGTCGTAACCGTCACGCACGCCATCTTTGTTCATGACGTTTAAAACGATTTCACCGGCGCCGCGCGCTTGAACTTCTTTAACCCAGTCGATGGTTTGCCAGCTGGTGGTCCGTGTTTTAGATGCATCCCCAGTAAATTGTTTTACTTGATAAAGACCGGTCTCGGCGTCAAAGTAACTGTCAATACCAACCACAATGCACTGTTGGCCAAATTCATGAGTCAATTCACTGATTAATGCAGGATTAGCTAGGGCAGGTGAGTTAATCGATATTTTGTCGGCGCCAAACGCCAAAATTTTTGCGGCGTCTTCGATGGTTTTGATACCGCCAGCCACGCAAAAAGGAATATTGACCTGTTCACTAATGCGCTCAACCCAGCTTTTATCAACAATACGGTCATCGCTCGACGCCGTAATATCGTAAAAGACTAATTCATCGGCGCCTTCATCGGCGTAGCGTTTAGCTAGCGGCACTATTTCGCCAACCACTTCATGGTTTCGAAATTGCACCCCTTTAACCACAACGCCGTCTTTGACGTCAAGACAAGGAATGATTCGTTTTGCTAACATTTGATGTTCTCTTGTTAAAGTCCTGTCTGTTTTATCACCAGCTTTGTCGTGTGATGCTCATAGCGAAAGCACGGTGCATACAGATTTTGTGGCTTGATTATGCATTGCCTATTATTTTATGCAACGGATATTTATGCATAGATCGCTAAAAAATTAGGCCATTTAATTATCGTTTAGATACATTTGTTATTTGCTGATTTATCAAGTGGCAGAAAATTGTTGATTGTTGTCATCAGCAATCATTCAGTATTTCTTCTTTTGTATAAATATTGATTTAATTGATGTTCTGTTCGACAGACATAAGTCATTAACTTTATATTTAGTATGGTTTAATTATGGTGCTATTTTTGGGTGACTTCACATACAGTAATCGTTCGGATTTCGGTAGTGATAGTGAAGTTCTATTGAGAAGGATTTTTGATGGAATCGTCTCTAGAAAATAAGGGTTAGAACATATATTCCGTCTAATACAAAAGTGCTTCATTTTATGTAAGTGATTGTCATTTAGAGTGAAATTTGGTTGAAGTATACGTTTGTTGGGATGGTTTACTTGTTAATTAACTGTCAGCTGCTACTGTAGATTTAAGTGTTTGCATATATCAAAATAACCTGTATCTTCGTCAACCAAAACAGTCATAAATTATTGCATTTTAAATAATGCTAAGCCTATTGGATAGGCCTTTTCAAGTTTAGTAGTCGTAGTATGAAAATTTTGGCTTGGTATTGGTAGCTGACGTGTTTCCTAGTTTAGGATGCCCTTCGTCAGTGTCCTCTTAACATGCTGTTGGTTAGTGTATTTCAAATAATCACGGACGAGGTTAATGGTAGTGCCGTTAACGACTCATGTTCAATGTAGCGATAGCTTACATTATTGAACTTGAGCATCTATTGTATAAAGGAGAAATAGAAAATGATTAGTATTATTGTCACTCTGGGCTCTTCAAATATTCGCATCGTTGAGCAATTAAATTATGAACTACTCGGTCATGAAAATGACCTTATGTTATATTCAAACCAAAATTCATTGGTTATTGAAGATGATAGCCCTGCCAATAATAGTCTGTTTGAAGACCTTAAACTTGGTGATAGTGATGATGAATATGAGATTATCATGGATGAAGAGTTAGATTTACTCTCTGAAGTTGACATTAAATCTGGTGAGTCAAACGATAATGGCCACAGCCTAGCCGGCATTAACGCGTTACAGCGCAGTGGCGCAGAAATGATAGCCCAGTCAGGTTACTCGTCAGAGATAGCAGAGAGAGCAGAGAGAGTCGCCGTAGAAGACAATCAAATTGTAATCAGCAGTTTTAATACTCAAGCTGAAATTGCTTTATACAGTGATGCACTAGCCAATGCGACCCAAGCGCAATTGGACACCCCTCAATTTCATAATGATTTAGCAGATGCAGTATTGGCCGTGTTAGACCCTGCATCGGCGCTATCTGGCGAACCGACTATCGCCCAACTGTCTTTAATTGGCATTATCAGTGTCACCAGCGATAATCTTGCTTCAATCCAAAATGCATTAATTCAAGCACATGATGCCAATAACGTTATTGAGACGGTAGCCCAATTACAGGCGATGGCGACAGGCGGTGATAATACACAAACTATCGGTGCAATCACCGATACAGATATTTTAGGCAATGGCGCACTAAATCTTATTTCTGAGAATGCAGCTATTGGTACGGCGGTTGGCATTACGGTTCAGGCAACGGATCCTGGTGATGTTATTAGTTATGTTTTGACCAATAATGTTGATAACTTATTTGCCATTGATAGTGCAACCGGCGTAGTAACGCTGGCTAACGATCTAGATTATACATCAGCTACGTCACATGATATTACGGTTGAAGCTATTTCTACTGATGGCAGTTCAACAAGTGAGACCTTTACGATTAGAGTAGGCGAAAACAATGATGGTGCTGGCGGTGGTGATAATATTGGCATTATTGTTGATATTGATGCGACGACTGGTGCGGTATCTGAACATGCCATTATTGGCACCAACATTGGCATCACCGTGCAAGCAATCGATGCTGACGCAACCGACTCGGTAACCTACGCGTTAAGTGATGATGCTGACGGCCTTTTTACTATTGATAGCACAACGGGCATCGTAACGGTAGCGGCTCAACTTGATTATGAAACTGCGACATCTCATGACATCACCGTTGTTGCCTCATCATCCGATGGTACGTCGTCAAACAAAACATTCACCGTTGAAATTGGTGATAATAATACCGGAATTGGTGGTAATAGCGGTCTTGGCGATCAAACTGGCGTGATAAGCGGTATCGCAGATATCGATAATAGTGCTGGAGATGCGTCGACTAATTTGGTCTCTGAGCTTGCTGTGGCTGGTACTGCTGTTGGCATAACGGCCAGTGCAATCGATGTTGGTGATGCGATTACCTATAGTCTAAGCGTAAACCCAGAGGGCTTATTTGACATTAATTCGGTCACTGGCGTGGTGACATTAATTGGGTCGTTAGATTTTGATACGGCACAAAGTCATGAAATTGTGGTACTTGCTAGCTCTTTTGATGGTTCAAGCGCTAGTGAAACATTTGTTGTTAATGTGGGTGAAAATAATAACGGCGCCGGTGGTGGCAGTGATATTGGCTCGGTGGCCGATGAAGATGACACTATCGGTGTTGTCTCTGAAAATGCAATTTTTGGTACACCCGTTGGTATTACTGCGCAGTCAATAGACGCAGATTTGAGTGATATAGTTGCTTACGCGCTATCTGACGACGGCAATGTCTTATTTTCTATTGATAGTGTGTCGGGCGTTGTTACTGTTGCTGCGTCACTTGATTACGAAACAGCAACGTCTCATACCATAACTGTTGAAGCGACATCTTCTGATGGTTCATCGTCAAATGAATCGTTTGTGATTGGTGTCGGCGATAACGACATTGGTATTGGTGGTGGTACTAGCGGTGGTGATAATACTGCCAGTATCGGCGTGGTGACTGATATTGATACCGCTGGCCATAGCGCAACAAACTTAGTGGCTCAAAATGCAGCAATTGGTACGCCGGTAGGCATCACCGCATCCGCTGTAGATACTGATGCTAATGACACAATCATTTATAGCTTAGTTGATGACGCTGACGGTTTGTTTGTCATTGATAGCGATAGCGGTGTAGTGGCACTGGCCAGTGAACTTGAGTTTGACATTAATACAGACAATACACATAACATTACTGTTTTAGCGACCTCGTTAGATGGTTCAAGTACTAGCGAGAGTTTTGTTGTTACGGTTGGTGAAAATAACTTAGGCGCCGGTGGTGGTAGTGATTTAGGCGCAGTAAACGATGTTGATTTAATCAGTGGCGCGATATCAGAAAATGCTGCCATCGGTACCGAAATAGGCATTACCGCCCAAGCGATTGATAGCGATAGCCAAAATACGGTGGCTTATACGTTAGGCGATGACGCTAATGGTTTATTTGTCATAGATAGCTTAACTGGCGTTGTCACGTTAGCGCAACATTTGGACTTTGAAAGTGCTACTTCCCATCACATTACTGTCGTTGCTTCATCGTCAGATGGCACCACATCAACTGAAACTTTTGTGATTGATGTTGCCGATAATGGCGCAGGTATTGGCGGTGATGGCACACAAGGCGATAGTACACAGACAATTAGTGACGTGGTTGACATTGATGTTGATGCGTTGATGAATTTGGTGTCGGAAAATGCACCAGTTGGCACACCTGTTGGCATTACTGCTTCCGCGACCGATGTCGGCGATGACATTTCTTATAGCCTAAGCAGCGATCCATCGGGATTGTTTGCCATTGATTCTTCTAGCGGAGTGGTTACCTTAGCCGGTGAACTTGATTTCACGACGGTAATATCTCACTATATTATAGTGTTAGCGACATCTTCCGATGGCTCTTCATCGAGTGAATTCTTCACCATCGGTGTGGGTAAAAATAATATTGGTCTTGGTGGCGGCAATGACATAG
>JABSRV010000224.1 GCA_013214905.1 Psychrobium sp.
CTGCTCGCGCAGCACTTTTCTAGCATAGTCAAAAGCACTAGCGATGACATGCTAAGCATTAGTTATGCGCAGCCGTCATTGCAGTTAGACCAAGATCAGCGCCTTAAAGCCGCTTCTCCATTTAGCGCTCTGCGTGATTTACAGCAATTGCTGCAACAAGGCGAAGATGACGAGCATCGTTTTATCGCCGGCACCTTTGCTTATGACATGATAGCGAGCATTGAAGATTTACCAGCGGTGCCCAACGGCACTAATCATTGCCCTGACTTTGTTTTTTACTTGATTGAAAACATGGTGATGTTAGATCACCAAACGCAAGAAGCGCAGTTAATTTCGCACCAGTTTGACATGACGAAGGACATAAGCGAGCAGCATCAATGTTTACTCGAATCCGTTAATCAGTTCACTCACATTGAGATTACTGGTCAAGCGGTAACAAAACCACTAAGCGTTAATGTCAGTGACGAGCAATTTAAAGCCAATGTTAGTGAGCTTAAACAGCAAATTATCAAGGGCAACATATTCCAGGTGGTGCCGTCCCGCGACTTTACCCTCGATTGCACCAACCCAATGGCGGCTTACAATCAACTCAAGAAAACCAATCCGTCACCGTATATGTTTTATATTAAAGACAGCGATTTTGTGTTGTTTGGTGCCTCACCAGAAAGCGCGCTTAAATATGACAAAAGCAGTAACCAAGTCGAGGTTTATCCAATTGCCGGCACCCGTACTCGCGGCTTTAATCGCGATGGTAGCATCAATCTTGACTTAGACGGTCGCATGGAGCTTGATTTACGCCTTGATAAAAAAGAATTGGCCGAGCACATTATGCTGGTCGATTTGGCGCGCAATGACGTAGCACGCATTAGCGAGCCTGGCACACGCCGCGTCGCCGAGTTATTAAAAGTTGACCGTTACTCACATGTGATGCACCTAGTATCACGTGTGGTGGGTCAGCTTAGAGGCGATTTGGACGCCCTGCACGCTTATCAAGCCTGCATGAACATGGGCACGTTAGTCGGTGCGCCAAAAATACAAGCATCACACCTTATTCGAGAAATTGAGAAACAGCGCCGCGGCAGTTACGGCGGCGCGGTGGGTTATATTAATAGCGCGGGGGATATGGATACCTGCATCGTTATTCGCTCGGCGTTTGTTAGTAAGGGCGTGGCAACGATTCAAGCAGGTGCAGGTGTGGTCTTTGATTCCGATCCGCAAAGTGAATGTGATGAAACACGCGCTAAAGCACAAGCGGTTATTAGTGCTATTTTGGCCAAAGGAGCATCTAATGAATAATTTAAGCCAATGTCATATTTTCCTGTTAGATAACTTTGATTCTTTTACCTATAACCTTGTCGACCAATTTCGGGTAATGGGCGCGAAAGTAACCATTTATCGCAATGACCTAGACGCCAGTTTTATCTTACAACAAATCCAGGCTAGTGAATTGCCGCCAATTTTGGTGTTATCACCAGGCCCGGGTAAACCAAGTGATGCGGGCTGCTTGATCCCCCTCATTAAATTGTGTATCGATACGATTCCTATGCTAGGTATTTGTCTTGGGCATCAGGCAATCATTGAATCGTTTGGCGGCACTATTGGTCTTGCGCCACAAACAGTGCATGGCAAATCATCCTACATTAATCATCAACAACAAGGACCGTTTGCTGGGCTGACGAATCCGATGCCAGTGGCGCGTTATCATTCGTTAATGGCGCATGAGATGCCTTCTGCTTTGCAGGTCATCGCCACTACTGATGACATTGTCATGGCCATTTGCAACGAGCAGCAAAGCATTATTGGTTTTCAATTTCACCCAGAGTCTATTTTGACGCCCGACGGTGAGAAACTACTAATACAATCTCTTAATCACCTAATGCGACAAGGAGACGACGCATGATCCATCAAACACTTGAGCAATTGTACCGCGGCGAATCATTGTCACTCGCGCAAAGTAAAGCATTCTTTAGCCGCATTATTAATGGCGATGTCGAGCCGGTGATTTTAAGTTCGTTTCTTACTGCCCTTAAAATCAAGGGTGAAACGCCAGACGAATTTGCAGGCGCGGCGCTTGCGCTTAAAGAAGCCGCGTTGGCGTTCCCTAGCCCCGACTACCCATTTTTAGACAGTTGCGGCACCGGCGGTGATGGCTCTAATACCATCAATATTTCTACCGCTAGTGCCTTTGTAGCCGCGGCCTGTGGCGTAAAAGTCGCCAAACATGGTAATCGCAGTGTTTCATCAAAATCCGGCTCGGCCGACTTACTCGAAGCCTTGGGTATTAAGCTTGATATGAGCCCTGCGCAATCGCGTCAATGCCTTGATGACTATAATTTATGTTTTTTGTTTGCGGTGCAATATCATCAAGGCGTACGTTTTGCTGTGCCTGTGCGCAAGGCGTTAAAAACTCGCACCATCTTTAATATGTTAGGGCCAATCATTAATCCAGCGGCGCCAAAGACTCAGCTGATGGGCATTTATGATGCAGCGTTAATAGAGCCAATCGCGCAAACGTTAAAATTGGTTGGGGTGGAGCATGCCTTAGTGGTTAATGGCAGCGGTTTAGATGAATTTGCGATCCACGGCCCTACCGATATTGCGGAACTAAAAGATGGTAAAATAAGCACCTATCAATTAACGCCGCAGCAATTAGGCATTACCCCTTATGCGTTAGAAGAGCTGCGCGGTGGTGACGCCACCGAAAATGCGCGGCTTATTAGCGCGCTGTTACAAGGCAATGGTAAAATAGCCCATAAAATGGCGGTTGCGGTCAATGTCGCTGCGACCTTATATCTAAGTAATAAAGTTTCAACCATCAAAGATGGCGTGGTCATGGCGATTGAGAGTATCGACAGCGGCGCCCCTTATAAGGTGGTGCAACAATTAGCAGCATTTAGCAAGGAGTACTGTTCATCATGAATACCCCAACTATCATTGCAGGCACTAAGATCACCGGCACGGTGTTAGACCAAATCGTTAGTGATAAACCCGCACAAATTGCACGATTGCAAGTCACTTATCCTGAGCAGCAAATCGAAATTGACTTAGCGCCATCAGAGCGCAGCTTATTTGACGCACTTAACGGCTCTCAGGCTAGCTATATTTTAGAATGTAAAAAGGCTTCACCATCCAAAGGTCTGATCCGCAAAGAATTTGACTTAGCAACTATTTGTGAAGGTTACCAGCACTATGCCTCAGCCATATCCGTGTTGACTGATGAAAAATACTTCCAAGGTCATTTCACTTACGTTAAACAAGTACGTGAGCTGTTAGAACAGCCAATTTTGTGTAAAGACTTTTTTGTCGAGCCATACCAAATAAAATTAGCGCGTTACATGGGCGCTGATGCAATTTTGTTAATGCTGTCGGTATTAGATGATGATAAATATAGACAATTAGCCGACGTCGCAGCGACCTACCAAATGGACATACTGACCGAAGTCAGCAACCATGACGAATTAGAGCGCGCACTCGCCCTTGATGCAAAAATCATTGGCATTAATAATCGCGATTTACGTGACTTGTCCATTGATCTTAAAACCACTAAAATTTTAGCGCCGCAAATTGGCAGCGATCGCATCATCATTTCGGAATCGGGTATTAGCAATCATCAGCAAATTTTAGAGCTAGCACCTTTTGTGAATGGCTTTTTAGTCGGTAGCTCGTTAATGAGCCAAGACAATATCGACTTTGCTTGTCGTGAACTCATTTTTGGACACACTAAAATTTGCGGTATGACCAATCAAGAGACCGCTATCGCCAGTGCGGCGGCGGGCGCGACCTATGGCGGTTTCATTTTTGCGCCAAAGTCACCGCGTTATGTTACGCCAACACAGGCCTTAGAGATTAAGCAATACGCCGCCCTGCGCTACGTCGGTGTATTCGTTAATGAAAACATCGATACGCTATCGGGCATTGCAAAACTGCTAAGCCTAGATGTCGTGCAATTACACGGCAGTGAAGATCAAGAATATATTGACCAACTGCGCGTGAAATTGCCAAATGATTGTCATATTTGGCTGGCGATCCGTAGTGATAAATTACACGATATTGAACAATATCAGCACGTTGACCGACTATTGGTCGACAGTGCAGTCGCCACCGATCACAACATTCAATTTGGCGGCACCGGACAAACGTTTGATTGGGAATTAGTACCCAGTGATGTTCGCCAACATGCCATGCTCGCTGGCGGTCTAAAACCCGATAACATTAAACGCGCAGCAAGCTGTGGTTTTATCGGCTTAGACGTCAATTCAGGCGTTGAATCGAGCCCCGGCAATAAAGATTTAGTTAAAATTAAAAAATTGATGCAACACATTAGAGACTATTAGGCCCTTATACTATGAGTAAATTATCCCCTTATTTTGGCGATTTCGGTGGCATGTTTGTACCAGAAATCCTAGTACCTGCACTAGAGCAATTAGAGCAGGCGTTTATTGATAGCCAAACCGATGAGCAATTTCAGCACGAATTTATGTCACTACTTAGAGATTATGCTGGACGCCCTACTGCGTTAACCTTATGCCGTAATTTCAGTCCTAACGACAAAGTAAAAATTTACCTTAAACGGGAAGACTTATTACACGGCGGCGCGCATAAAACTAACCAAGTACTTGGTCAGGCTTTACTTGCACAACGCATGGGTAAAAAAGAAATCATTGCAGAAACTGGCGCAGGTCAGCACGGCGTTGCCACCGCATTAGCCTGCGCTTTATTGGGGTTAAAGTGCCGCATTTACATGGGCGCAAAAGATATTGAACGTCAGCAACCTAACGTATTTAGAATGGAGTTAATGGGCGCTACCGTTATTCCGGTAACGGCGGGCAGCGGCACCTTAAAAGACGCGGTCAATGAAGCATTGCGTGATTGGTCGGCAACTTATGATGAAGCGCACTACCTGTTAGGCACTGCGGCTGGACCACATCCATTCCCAACCATGGTACGTGAATTCCAAAAAATGATTGGTGAAGAAGCCAAGGTGCAAATCCTTAAAGCCAATGGCGCGCTGCCAGATACAGTCATTGCCTGTGTTGGCGGTGGCTCAAACGCGATAGGCATGTTTAATGATTTTCTTGAAGAAAGTTCGGTTAAATTAGTCGGCGTTGAGCCTGCGGGACTTGGCGTTGATACGGGTCATCATGGCGCGACAATAGGCAAAGGTCGTAAAGGAATTATCCACGGTACTCACACCTATTTAATGCAAGACAGTGAAGGTCAAATCCAAGAATCGTACTCTGTATCTGCTGGCTTAGATTACCCGGGCGTTGGTCCACAACATGCCTATTTAGCCGAAACAGGTCGCGCCACTTATGTGTCAGTTACCGATCAGCAAGCGCTTGATGCATTTCAACGCTTGGCACGTTGTGAAGGTATTATTCCAGCGCTAGAGTCATCGCACGCCCTCGCTTATGCGTATGAGTTGGCGAAGGAAAGTGAAGACGGAACGGTATTATTAGTTAATTTGTCGGGTCGTGGTGATAAAGATTTGGCTCACGTTACGGCCATTTTAGAGAAACAAAAGCAAGGGGATAAATAATATGAGTCAACGTTATCAGGACATGTTTGATGAATTACGCGCTAAAAATCAAGGTGCGTTTGTTCCTTTTGTGTGCATTGGCGATCCCACCCCGCAGTTATCATTGGACATTATTGATACCTTGGTAGCAAGT
>JABSRV010000225.1 GCA_013214905.1 Psychrobium sp.
ATTTGGTTAAACGCCTAGCGATATCGTTAGGTTTAGGTCTTGCTATCGTCGGTTGTCAAGCGACCACCGAGCAAACACCGTTAACGATACAAAAAGATCAACAGTTAACGTTAGAACGTATTTATAAAAACAATGAATTTAGATCACAATGGATTGGCCGAATTCGCTGGTTAAGCGATGGTTCGGGTTATACCGCCGTTGAAAAATCTGCGACTAAGAAAAAGAATGATAAAGGCGAATTAAAGAGCGTTGGTCGTGACATCGTTGTTTACGATCCAAAGACTAATGAGCGCACCGTGCTTATTACTGCCGAGCAGCTTACGTTAGCTGGTGAAGAAAAGCCGCTGCAAATTGATAACTACATTTGGTCTAAAGATCGCCAACAAGTATTGATTTACACCAACTCTAAAAAAGTATGGCGTTCAAACTCGCGTGGTGATTATTACGTGTTAAATCTAACCGACTCATCGCTTGTTAAACTGGGCGCTAGCAACTATGAAGATAGTCGCATGATGTTCGCTAAGTTTTCACCAGACGCGTCAAAGGTTGCCTACGTTTATTTAGACAATATTTACGTGCAAAACCTTAACAGTAAAAAAATCACTCAACTAACCAAGGATGCGTCGAAAAGCACCATCAACGGTTTGTTTGATTGGGTTTACGAAGAAGAATTCACCATTAAAGATGGTTTTCGTTGGAGCCCAGACGGTAGTAAAATTGCCTATTGGCAGTTAGATACCAGTGGTTCGAAAAATTTCACCATGATCAACAATACCGATGAACTCTACCCAACAATCACCACTTTCCCTTATCCGAAAGTTGGCGAAAAAAATCCAGCGGCTAAGGTCGGTGTTGTATCACTTAAGACTCAAAAAACCGTGTGGGCTAACTTCACTGGTGACGCGCATGAGATGTATATTCCGCGCATGAGCTGGGCTGACAACAGTGATGAAATCATTGTGCAGCGCTTAAACCGTAAGCAAGATACCAATAAGGTTTATTTGGTTAATGCGAACAACGGTAAACTAAATCACATTTATACCGAAAAAGAAGAAACCTTTATTGAGTGGGTTTATGACGTAACTTGGGTCGACAATGGGAAAGCATTCTTGTGGATTAGTGAGCAAGACGATTGGCGTCATGTCTATAAAATTTCCCGCGACGGTAAATCAATCGTTGATTTAACCCCTGGTCAATTTGATATCACCGCGCTTAAGTCTATCGACGAGAAAAATGGTTGGATTTATTTCATCGCGTCACCAGAGAACATCACTCAGCGTTATTTGTATCGTGCGCCGCTTGACGGCAATGGTGATAAAGAGCGTCTAACACCTAACGAGTTTGCTGGTTACAACAGTTATTACATGGACGATAAAGGCCAGTGGGCTATTCATAGCCATTCAAGCTTTGCCGTGCCATCGACCAAACGTTTAGTATCATTAAGTGATCATAAAACGCAGCGCGTGATGTTAGAAAATAAAAAGCTTAAAGCTAAGTTAGCGAGTCTAAACATTGCTAAAACTGAGTTTTTCCAAGTGAAAGCGCAAGACGGTGTGGTACTTGATGGTTACATCACTAAACCTGCTGACTTTGATGCTAGCAAAAAATATCCAATCATCTTTTATGTTTATGGCGAGCCTGCTGGTCAAACCGTGAAAGATAGCTGGCGTGGCAATGCGTTCTTCTGGGATCAAATGCTAACTGAGCAAGGTTTTATTGTAGCGTCGATTGATAACCGCGGCGCGGCTGTGCCTAAAGGGCGTGAGTGGCGTAAGTCTATTTATGCTAAAGCTGGGGTGATTACATCACGTGACCAATCTGATGCACTAAAAGCAATGGCTAAACGTTATCCGTTTATTGATACCGACAATGTGGCTATTTGGGGACATTCTGGCGGTGGTTCAATGACGTTGAACATGTTGTTTAGATATCCTGAGCAATACAAAGTAGGTATCGCGCTGGCACCAGTGGCAGACATTCGTTTGTATGACACCATTTATCAAGAACGTTATTCAGGTATTTTAAGTGATAATGTGGCCGCTTATGAAGATAGTGCGCCAATTACCCACGCTAAAAACCTGCAAGGTAACTTGCTATTAATTCACGGCACCGCGGATGACAATGTGCATTATCAGGGCAGTGAGCGTTTGATTAACGAATTGATTAAGCACAATAAGCAATTTGATTTCATGAGTTACCCAAATCGTAGCCACGGTTTGTGGGAAGGTAAGGGCACTACCTTGCATATCAAAACCATGATGACCGAGTATTTTAAGCGTCACTTGAAAAAGTAGATAACAGGGCAATGCATGGAGCACATTGCACAGTCATCGCTCGCTATTAGGATTGAGAGCAACGCCGTTATCGTTTTAACCGATAACGGTGGCTAGTTATTTAATGGAGTTGGTATTATCAGGCCAGAAAATATCTTTTAGCAGATTCAATATCCATTGATGCAGCGGATTGTTTTTTGAGCGTGGATGCCAGGCCACAATAACGTCGAAACTGGGTGGGCTTTCTGAGATTTCAAGCGGCACTATGTGTGGGTTAGGCAGTAATCTTGAGGGCAGAAATCCAATGGTATTGGTGCATTGAATCATGTGTGGCGCGGATAAAAAGCTAGGCACCGACATCACTATATTTCGTTGATAACCTTTTTCGGCAAACCAAGCGTCATGCGATCCTTTTAAGCCGGCTCTGGACGGTGACACAATAAGTTGCGGCATAGCGGCAATTTCACTCAACTGATATTTTTTACCTCTAAAAATAGACTGATTGCCAGTGACGCAGACATGATGCTCTTTAAATAGCAGCATAAAAGGATAATTTTCGGGAATAAATTCAGGGAATGTGATGATCAGATCTAATTCACCGGTCACCATCAATTGATTTAAATTATCTGACTCAAAACCCCTAATAATGACTTTAAGATTGGGTGCTTCAATATTTATTTTCTGCAACAACATTGGCAGCACGGTAACTAACGCATAGTCTGAGGTGCTTATTTGTATAACGCCTGATTGCGCTGTGGCATCAAATGTTTCGCCCGAGATTAACTCATCAATATTGGCTAGAATCTCATTAACTTTATGCTCCATTTTTTCGGCCACTACAGTCGGAATAACCCCATGACTGGTTCGAATGAACATTTCGTCATCAAAGGTGTTTCTGAGCTTTCTTAGTTGTTCACTAATCGCTTGCTGGGTTAGTCCCATTAACGTGGCGACTTTTGACAAATTTCGTTCTTGTAGTAATAACTGCAGCACCCGCAGTTGTTTAAGATCGAGTCTATTAATACCACTAATAATTGTATCCCCAACAAGCACAGCTTGTTTTTAATTGTATTTTAAAGAGCTTAACATACTGCAACAAACTTACCGTGCAGCAATCTCTAGTAACTAACAAACAAGTGACATCAAATGACCGATACCCTCAAATCCATCAATCCCGCGACAGGAGAGTTGTTGGGAGAAGTAAAAATTACTACCAGCAATGAGCTAACGACAATAGTGGCTAGTGCGCGCCTTGCATTTAAAACATGGCGACAAGTGCCATTAAATGAAAGAGCCGACATTATCGCCCGCGCATTTTCAGCCCTAGAGCCAAAACATCAAGAGTTGGCAAGTTTAATGAGCCAAGAAATGGGCAAAGATAAGCGTCGTTCAATGGGCGAAGTATCAGGCGTTATTTATGGCGCACCATATAGTGTTCAAGACGTTGCGATGGCGGTAAAGCCAGTTGATGTTGGTGGTAATACGCAGATGCAATATCTGCCCTTAGGGATTTGTGCGGTTATTTCGCCGTGGAATTATCCCCTCGCAATGGCGAGCAATTTGATCATTCCCTCGCTGGTGGCAGGTAATGCCGTTATCTTTAAGCCCTCGGAAGAAACACCTTTAGTGGCCAATGAAATGGTCGCCGCGTTAAATGAATATTTACCCCCAGGGTTATTGCAAATAGTCCATGGCGCTAAAGACTTAGGACAAAAACTGGTTGAATCCGACGTTAATCTGATTGCCTTTACGGGATCGATGCTTGCGGGCAAGGATATTATGAAACGGGCGGCGAGTGGTCTAAAACGCCTAATTATGGAGCTTGGCGGTAACGATCCGATGATCGTAATGGCCAATGCCAATATCAATGCCGCTGCACGTTTTGCTGTCGCCAGTAGTTTTGAAAATGCCGGTCAGATGTGTATTTCAACCGAGCGTATTTACGTGGATGAACGCATAGCCGACGCTTTTGAAAAACGAGTAACCGAGATCGCCAGTCAATACATGGTGGGGCCATGGAACGATGCCAACGCGAATATTGGACCGTTAATCAATGTTACTCAATTTAATAAAGTTAAATCTCATATCGATGATGCTGTGGCAAAAGGAGCGCATGTATTATTAGGCGGTCCAGCGCAACAAGCGCCTTACATAACCCCTACGGTTATCGCCAATATCAAGCCTGATATGTTATTAGAGCAAGAAGAAACCTTTGGTCCAGTGGTTGCTATCGCGCGTTATCAAGCCATAGATGAGGCGATAAGTAGAGCGAATGACTCCGTGTATGGTTTGGGTGCAGTGGTATTCGGGGCACAGGGCGCTGACATTGTGGCGCAGCAACTTGAAGCGGGTATGGTGGCGATAAACCAAGGTGTAGGCGGTGGCGGAAATACGCCATGGGTCGGTGCGAAACAGAGTGGCTTTGGCTATCGAGGATCCGTTGAAGGACACCGACAATTTACCCAAGTAAGGGTATTGAGTAAATGAAGGCATTAAATGACAGTAGTGCGGCGCCTTTCTACGTTGTTGCCTATGAGCCTGGCGCGCAAAATCCTAGGTTACCGACGTGGACTCCACATAAGATAAACCCGATGGCATTGGCACAACAACCCAATAGGTTGGTAACTCGACAAGAAATTCCCGAAATACCAGGTGCTTTCCAACTGCTTAATGTGTTGTCGGCACAAGAGTGTCAGCAATTTATTGAGATCAGTGAATCACTGGGCTATTTACCCGATGCGCCAGTGTCGTTACCGCGCAGTGTTCGCCATAATGACAATGTAACGATGATTGTAGATCAACAAACGGATGAAACAATTTGGCAGCGAGTCGCCTCGATGTTTTCTGGCGGTGAAGATTATTTTAATGGGCTTAAACCTGTAGGGCTTAATGCACGCTTTCGTTTTTATAAGTATAGAGTCGGAGACTTCTTTAAGCCTCATACCGATGGCTCGTGGCCTGGCAGCCGAGTTATTGATGGTCAATTAGTCACACAAGCATTTAACGATCGTTGGAGTCAAATGACCTTTTTAATCTATTTGACGGACAATTTCGAGGGTGGATCAACGCAATTTTGGGTCAACAAAGATAATGCTAGGTTGCCAGCCAGTTCAACTAATGACGCCAAACTTGTCAATATAAGAACGCCAGCCGGTGGGATTCTAGTGTTTCCTCATGGGCAGCACCCAATGCATTGTTTACATAGCTCTGAGCCGATAATAAAGGGCGTGAAATACATCATACGAACCGATGTATTGTTTGAAATATAGCTTGCTACGAGCGTTATCAAAAAATTCCAACGCACCTGTACTAATACCAATCCGCATTAAAGACTGCCCACTTATGCTGGCTAAAACAGTTGAATACGTCGTTGCTCTCAATCCCAATAG
>JABSRV010000226.1 GCA_013214905.1 Psychrobium sp.
CGGCCAAACTGTTGCACAACAAAATCACTGATTAAGGGTAATTGCTCAAGTTTGGTAATGTCAGCGCAGAAACTTGCTGCAGAGTTTTCACGAATGTCGTTAAGACGCTTGCACAATAAATCGGCTTGTTGCTTGGAATGAAAATAATGAATAACCACGTTATAGCCCAACTCATGTAAATGCGTTGCGGTTTGCGCGCCAAGTCGTTTGGCACCGCCAGTGATCAAAGCGACTTTATTGTTCATAGAGATTGCTCATCGATTACGGATAAGTAGACATCATAACAAATATTACCGCGCAGAAATTAAAAATGCTAAAAGATTGAACCGTCGTAAGTTTATTGTTGGTTATGTAAATAGTAGTGCGTTTAAATGTTGCAAAAATATTGATTGAAAGTATAAAAATAAGTGGTTAGAGTAGCTACGCATTTTTTCTTATGGAATAGAACTTATTATGTCAAAAATCCCTCGCAGTATTAGTGCGGCTTATTACACCCTTGCAGTTTCAAGTATTATCGTTAGTAGCGCCGCGTTTAGCGCGAACAAAGCGCTAAAAATACCCCACCAAGCGACGCCTATCACTGTTGATGGTGAGATGAATGAGGCCGTATGGAAAAGTGCTAATAAAATAATACTGTCTTATGAGAATAGTCCTGGCGATGGCATTGCAGCTAAAGTCAAAACCGTTGCCTATTTTTATGAGGATGGCGAACACTTAAATGTTGCTATTGTTGCCACCGATCCAAATCCATCGCTTATCCGCGCTAATTTATCTGATCGTGACAATATGTTTTCAGATGATTATGCCGGCATTGTGATCGACACCTTTAACGATAAACGTAACGCTTACGAGTTTCACGTTAATGCGATAGGTGTGCAGGGCGATTTACGCTTAAAAGACCAAAATGGTTGGAATGGTGATGAATCATGGGACGCCATTTGGGATAGTGCCGCAAAAATAACAAAAACCGGTTACGTTATTGAAATGAGCATTCCGTTTAAGGCACTGCGTTTTCCAAAAGCCAGTGGCCCATTAACGTGGAATATTGCTGCGTTGCGATCATATCCTCGCGATCATCGTTACAGGTTGGCGAGTTATCAAGGTAACCGTGAAGTAAAGTGCAACATTTGCTTGTTTGATTCAATCACCGGATTTGAACAGGTCACGCCGGGTAAAAACGTGCAATTAACGCCAACGTTTACCATTAATCGCAGTGATGTGCGCGAGACCAATCAACAAAATTGGACTAAAGGCGACGTAGATATGGAGCCGGGATTAGATCTTCGTTGGGGCATAACCCCCGACATGGTCTTTAATGCCACGCTTAACCCTGATTTCTCTCAAGTAGAAGCTGACGCAGGGCAACTCGATGTTAACAATACTTATTCTTTATACTATGCTGAAAAACGACCGTTCTTTTTAGACGGCGCAGACTACTTTGACGGTGAGCGCATTAATCTTGTGCACACTCGAAATATAGCCAGTCCAGATTACGGCCTAAAGTTATCTGGAAAAACTGGCAAGCACACTTACGCTGGTTTAGTCGCAAATGATGAGAACACCGCGTTTTTATTGCCAGGTAATCAGGGATCGTCACTAGCCGTATTAAATGACAAAAGTGAAATAGCCATCGCTCGCTACAAAATGGATATTGGCGAACGTTCTAGCTTTGGCGGCATAGTGACCAATCGTCAAGGCAGCAATTACAAGAATACCGTGGTTTCAGTTGATGGCCAACATTGGTTTAATGAACGCGACAGCGTTTCTTATCAAGCGGCGTGGTCAGATTCAGACAATCCTGATTCACTTGTTAAGCAATACTTCTTACCTAAAGAACAAAGTGGTTATATCGCCTCGGTTGGTTTGCAACGTGATACTAAAAACTATACATTAAGCGCAAATTATATTGATATAGCCAAAGATTTCCGTGCTGATTTAGGTTTTGTTAAACAAGCGGATTATCGTAAAGCAGTTGTTGGTGGGTCATATCGCTGGTACGGCGAAGATGGCGCCAGTATTAGTCGTTTTGGTATGTATTCAGACATTGATACTACCCAAGATCAAGCGGGCAATACACTAGAAAAAGAAGCGCAAATATCATTTAATGTTATTGGCAAACATCAGTTATACGCGGAAGTGGGTTTTACGACGCGTGAACGACTATTTAATCAAAAATATTTTGACGAAAATCAAATTGATGCGTTCGTGCAAATGGCACCATTGAGTTCACTGCAAGTGAATGCGTCTATGCGTGCAGGCACCGAAGTTGATGTGGCAAACAGTCGTTTGGGTGATATTCTAAATTTTAGCGGCGGTTTTGATTATAAAGCCAATCAGCATTTTTCTATTGCCATCGAGCAAAGTTTTAGTCGCTTAAAAGTAAATGATATCACGGAATTTACCGCTCATTTGACCGATGCTCGTGCGTCTTACCAGTTCGATCTTAAAAGTTATCTTAAGTTAGTGCTGCAATATTACGATGTGGATTATGCGGGTGATGTTGAGCGTGGCCTTAATACACAGCTAATTTATTCTTATAAGTTAAATCCACAAACATTAGTCTTTCTTGGTTATGCTGATAAAGGCGTTAAACATGGAGAAATGACCTCAATTAGAAAAACTGGTCGTACTGTGTTCGCTAAATTTAGTTATGCATGGCAGCTATAACGCTAATTCTTGGCGGTTAAATGCCAAAAGACCGTATGCTTATGGCTACGGTTTTTTATGTTCAGGATGAACTGTCAGGCTTTATGCTCCCGGCAAAGTCTAAGTACCGCCAAGCATGGATGTACATGTTAGAGTAACGCAGCATGTTGCCAAGATGGCAAAGAGCGGCGATGACTCAGCTAGTGACTGAGCAACATGCCTATATTTACAGCTAACGGTCAGATAAGCGCTAGCAAGCAAGCAAGCAAAGCTGTTAGAATCGAGGCATAATTTTTTAGAACAAACATGAGAGTATAGAAATGGGTCGTAGTTTTGAAAATCGCAAAGCGTCTATGGCAAAAACTCAGGGCGCAAAAGTTCGAGTTTATTCACGTTATGGTAAAGAAATTTATGTCAGCGCCAAAAATGGTGGTGCTGATCCTGATACCAACATTTCGCTGCGTCGTTTAATTGAAAAGGCCAAAAAAGATCAAGTACCAACGCATGTTATCGGTAAAGCGATCGAAAAAGCGTTAGGCGGTGGTGGTGAAAATTACGAAACCGCGCGTTATGAAGGTTTTGGTCCGGGTGGCGCAATGGTCATTGTTGATTGTTTAACCGACAATAACAAGCGTACCTACACCGAAGTACGAAATTGTTTCATGAAGAGTCATGCAAAAATTGGCAGCACAGGCACCGTGGCGCATATGTTCGATCACCTTGCTATCTTACGTTACGTCAGTGACGACGAAGATGCAGCGTTCGAAGCATTGCTTGACGCAGATGTTGACGTGACTGACATTGAAAGTGAAGATGGAAAAATTACCGTATTTGCACCGCATACCGAATTTTTCAAGGCAAAAAGTGCGTTATTAGCACTGTATCCAGATTTAGAATTTGAAGTGGAAGAAATCACTTTTGTTGCACAAAATGAAACTGAAATTTCTGGCGATGACGTTGAAGCATTCGAGAAGTTTGAAGCCTTGTTAGATGATTGTGACGACGTGCAGAACATTTACCACAACGCAGTATTTTAAATCGTTAGAAATATAGACACAAAAAAGCCAGCGCATGCTGGCTTTTTTCATACCTGATAACGTTATAAGTTCAGTAGACTCTTATACCCAAAATCATTGGAATTGCAGTGCAGGTTTTAAGTTCCAGACAAAACCTAAGTACCTACATCCGTATAGCCAAAGCTGTCAAGATACGAATCGCCTGAGCTTATTGAGCCCTTAGCCAGTAAAAGCTAAGTGATTGTGATTAGAAACGCAGACACAAAATGTTCTGGAAACATTTTGAGCGTCGCTTGCGACGACCTTTGGTGAAATACACGGATGTATTTCATAATAAAGCTGCGGTTTCAAGGATGACGGGGATATTAACGCTTCCACTTGATGTGATGAAACTCTTCAACGGTGGTCTGGTTCGCTTTGAATAATATGCGTGCATATACTTCGTCGAACTCTTCGTCTTCTAATAAACTAATTCTCACTTCAAGATATTCCTTATCCAGCTCATCTTGAGTAACGTCAATCACGTCTTGCCAGTCGTTAAATGCGCTAACGAGTTCTACTGTGCCTTCCTTGTCGCATTGCTCGATGTAATAACGTAATGCAGGTTCGTCTAAGTTATCTATTGCAAGTTCTTCGAATAGATCTAAAGCGAATTCAATGAAAAGATCGCTGTCAATTGCTTCTTGTTGAGACATAAGGTGGAGCCTTGTTTATCAGTTTAACGGGCCATTACCGGCCATTTATTGCGCCTATGATAAAGCAAATCTGCCAAAATATCTGATTAAAATGGCAGTTTGCGATTAGTTCGAACAAATAATGACTTTAACTGATTAAAAGTGAGTCGCTGGCTTTACTTAAAACCGTCATCCCACTAAAATTAGCCACAAATAACTAGTGATAATAAGTGAGCAAGCAATGACAAACCTAACGATAACTCGTCCTGACGACTGGCACCTGCATTTGCGTGATAATAGCGCTTTAAAAAATACGGTGGCTGACAGTGCAAAAAACATGGCGCGCGCGATTATCATGCCTAATCTTGTACCGCCGATTACCGATACAAAGGCCGCACTAGCTTATCGCGAACGGATCTTGGCTAACGTGCCAAGTGAGTCAAAGTTTGAGCCGTTAATGGTTATTTACCTCACCGATAAAACTGATCCCCAAGAGCTAAAAACAGCGTTCGCTACTGGTCATATCTATGCGGCTAAACTTTATCCAGCAGGCGCGACCACCAATTCAGACTCTGGTGTGACCGATGTAAATAACATAATTGATGTGTTGGCGATGATGAGTGATTTGGGCATGCCTTTATTAGTGCATGGTGAAGTGACGGATGATGAAATTGATATCTTTGATCGTGAAGCCATTTTTATCGATACTATTTTACGACAAGTAGTGATTGATTTTCCAAAGCTTAAAATTGTAATGGAACATATTACAACTAGCCAAGCGGTAGAATTTGTAGAGCAAGCGCCAAGCAACGTGGCGGCGACCATCACCGCACATCACTTAATGTATAATCGCAATCACATGTTAGTTGGCGGCATTAAGCCACATTATTATTGCTTGCCAATATTAAAACGCAATACGCACCAGCAAGCATTAATTGGCGCGGCAACGGGCGGGAGCAAGAAATTCTTCTTAGGTACTGATTCTGCGCCGCACGCACAAGACAAAAAAGAATCAGATTGTGGTTGTGCCGGTGCTTACACATCTTTTGCGGCGATTGAAATGTATGCGGAAGTCTTCGCCAAAGAAAACGCATTAGACAAGCTAGAAGCGTTTGCCTCTCACAATGGACCCGATTTTTACGGCATGGCGCGCAATAGCGATACCATCACGTTAACTCAAAGTGATTGGACCGTGCCTGCAAGTTTACCATTGGGTGATGAGCGCGTTATTCCGCTTAAAGCCAACGAAGTCATGACCTGGAAAGTGCTTTAACAAAGCCAGGGTATTCAGGGATGAAACTATACAAATTACGCAATCAATCATT
>JABSRV010000227.1 GCA_013214905.1 Psychrobium sp.
AGTGCCGTTATAGGCATGGAAAAAGGTTGGTCGAGTGGTTTGCCGCTCAATGCTTAATAGTGTATTTATACCCGCCATTCCACACTTGTTTGAATCATAAATCAATTGGTATGTTGAGCCTAAACAATCAATGATGGTGCGGTTCCTTTCCATTTAGCATTAACTATTTATCTCCCTCCCTCCCTCTATCGTCAACACATCGATCCCTTGGAAACATAAAAACACTCATCGAGCTGTTGGTCGTTGGCCTGGTTTATATTTCAGATCAGGGAAGTAAGCGTCTTGTGTTTCTAATTAATGCCTGATTTATACTCCAGAGCCGCATAAATCATTAAACAACAAGTCATGACCATCAGCAGTGCTTCTATGCGTTCTGGCTTTTTAAGGTGCAACTAGGATGCCAGAAAGTCAGGGCTTTTCAAGAACCTAAAATCTCGTTCAACACTTTGCTGGGACTTACAAAGACTTAACATTTTCTCCACCGTGAGCGACTCACTCAAATAGTTGGTAGCCAACATAAAAAAGCGATGTCATCAAAAGATGACATCGCTTTTTAGTTATAGCTTAAACGCTCATTACATGAGGGTTATGGCGCTACATAATCAATCACGCGATAGCCAAGTTCTTGTAACTGTGGTTTTAACGTTTCTGCGTCACCGACAATCACAATCACCATGTCTTCGACATTTAAGTATTGACGAGCTAGCTCGTTGATACGTTGCTTAGTAATGTTTGTAACAATGTCGCTGCGCTCTTTAATAAACGATGGAGTAAGTTTGTGCTCGATTATCTGCGCAAGGAAATTAAGTTTAGCGCTAGGCGTTTCGTATTTCAACGCATCTTGTTGATTAATCGCGCTGCGCATAAAGGCTAGTTCGCTATCCGTAATGCCGTTACTACGGAAGTTCTGTAGCTCTTTGACTATTTCTTTTAACGAAGCAATAGTCGCATTTGCTCGCACCGAGGTACTCACAACCATCGCGCCGCCAAACTTATCGCCGTAAAACGATGAACCAGCGCCGTAGGTGTAACCCTTGTCTTCACGTAGATTCATGTTTAAGCGAGAGTTAAAGTTGCCACCTAGCGCAAAGTTCATCAAGTTTAATTGGTAAAATTCACCACTAATATCTTGCTTGATACTGCGCTGTCCCATGCGAATGGTCGATTGTGCCGCTTTATCTTTGTTAATCAAGTAAATCGCATTATTAACGTAATGAGGTTGTAATAACTTTAATTCATTAACCGAGGTATGGCCTTGCCATTGCTCAATTTCACTGAATTTACCTTGCATGACTTCTTGCGAAAGGTCTGAAACTACAATTAACTGTGCGCGTCTTGGCTTGTAATTACGATGATAGAAATTACGAATATCCTTTAGTGATAAACGCTCGATAGAATACAGGGTACCTTGACCTGGTAGTGCAGCCACAGTGCCTTCAAACATTAATGCTCTAAAAGCGTTACGTGCTAGCGAACCTGCATCTTTCTGGTTATTTTTAATGCCTTCAAGCTGATTGGATTTTAAGCGATTGAAATCCGCTTCTGAAAATGAAGGATTAAATAGCTTCTCATTTAATAAGGCAATTGTCTTATCAATGTTTTTGCTTAACGTACTAACAAATACATTGGTGTAACTATTGCTAGCAGCGAATGAAATTGAACTGCCTAGTTTTTGCAGTTCTTTACTCATATCTTCGGTGCTATAGTTTTTAGTCGACTCATTTAGCAGACTTGCCGTTAGTGCAGCGATACCGGCTTGATTACTATTTTCAATATAGTGACCATTAGGAATACGTAACAAAATAGATGTGGTTGGTGTTTCAGCATTGATGGTACCAAGCATGTTAATGCCATTGCTAAAATCTTTTTTCCAATAAGTCGGTACATCAACCGCTTTATTAACACCAGCTTTTGGCTGTGCTGCGCGATCAAAAGTAAGCGGTGCGCTACGCATCACTAAATCATTGGCTGAGGTGGTTGATACACCCGAAAGTTTAGTGATTTGCGGCGTATAGTTATCGCTGCGTGCAACCATATGTCCTTTGCCGTTAGGCACAACACTGGTAATAACGCTTGGCTTGTTTTTAATGTATTGCTCAAATACGCGCATTACATCGGCTTTAGTCACATTGTTGTAACGAGCAATGTCTTTAGCAATGAAATTAGCATCGCCGGTAAAGGTTTGATAAGCGGCTAATTGAGCTACTTTACCTTGCACGCTTTGCAGACCAAAAATAAAACTCGCTTCCATTTTAGCTTTGGCCTTAACCAAATCATCGGTGGTCACGCCGCGCTGCTCGAACTCACTAATGGTTTGGCGAATGACAGATTCTATGTCACTAAGGCTTTTTCCACTTGCCGGGTGAGGCAGGGCAAATAAGTCAAAGGTACAAGCTAGTTCACTACAAGGGTGGTTTGCACTTGCTTGCACTGCAAAACTATTCTTAACTAAATTTTTATATAACAGCGATGTTTTACCGCCACCTAAAATAGCTGACAGTAAATCTAGTGGCGCTTCATCTTCATGACGCGCATGAGCCGTTGGGAATGACATGTAAATTAGCGGTAAACTTACGTTGTCTTCAAATGAAACGTAACGATCTTTAGACAAAGTAATTTTATTTTTAACGAGAGCCGCAATGGCAGGGCCTGCTGGTATTTCACCAAAATATTTGTTAACCAGTACTAATGCATCTTTAACGTTGATGTCGCCACCAATGGTGATCGTTGCATTGTTAGGACCATACCATTTTAAGAAAAAGGCTTTTAAGTCATTCACGTTAACGCGATTCAAATCATCCATGTAACCAATCACTGGCCATGAATAAGGGTGTCCTTTTGGATACAAAGCACGTGCTACGGTTTCGCCCAAACGACCATAAGGTGCATTATCAACATTTTGACCACGTTCGTTCTTTACTGTTTCACGCTGAATTTCAAATTTCTTTTGCGTCACGGCGTTAAGTAGATAACCCATGCGATCAGACTCTAACCACAGCATTTTTTCTAGTTGGCTAGCAGGCACTGTTTGGTAATAGTTGGTGCGATCTGAATTAGTGGTACCGTTCATGTTACCGCCGGCTTCTGTCACAATCTTAAAGTGCTCATCATCACCTACGTGCTCTGAACCTTGAAACATCATGTGCTCGAAAAAGTGAGCGAAACCAGACATTCCCAATTCTTCACGGCCTGAGCCGACGTGATAAGTTACGTTAACATGAACCAATGGATCAGAATGATCTTGATGTAAGATCACCGTAAGACCATTGCTTAACGTGAATTTTTGATAAGGAATCGTTGTTTGACCTGTTTGAGCAACAACTTTCTCAACAAACGTTAGCCCTTTAATATTGTCATAGTCTTGACTTGGAGACTGCGAACAGGCGGTAATAGCAAGCGCTGCAGCGCTTATAATCCATTTTTTCATGCTACCTTCAGATTAGGCGATAAATTGTTGCGACAATTTATCAAAATTCAGGGCAATACGCCAACCTTGAGAGCCTTTATTCTTTTGAAATCTAATAACAAATACTACTTTAGATGATAAAGTAAGCATTTAGGGCGTCGTTCTTAGCCGTGTGAGATGTTGAGTCCGTTCTATTCTCAAGCGAGATTTTTTTACTTCTTTTATTTGACGTAATAATCTATAATTTACAAAATTTCAAATACTACTGACTGGGAAAATAAAATGAGCGAAAGAACGGCGCAAAATATCAAAGGCGAAAAGAAAATGGCGCTAATTGGTGCGTTAGTCATTGGCATGTTGTCTGTGCCAATCGCATTGTCCGTTTTTCGTGATGTTGCGCCAATAGTAGGTTTCCTACTCAAAGCAACGCCATTTGTTTTAATGGGCAGCGCGATATTCGGCATGGTTTACATGTCAAAAACAGACAAGTAGGCTTAATTGCTTGATAGAGCCCGTTAGGTAACGATCTTAATGGATGTGAAAAAGGACGCCGATTGGCGTCCTTTTAGATCTTAGTCAATCACTTACATTGCTTTTAAAATATTCTCGACACTTTCTTTGGCATCACCAAACAGCATTTTTGTGTTTTCTTTAAAGAACAGTGGATTTTGTACACCCGCATAACCAGTCGCCATACCACGTTTAAAAACAATAACATTTTTAGCGTGCCACACTTCTAAAATAGGCATGCCAGCGATTGGGCTGCCAGGCTCTTTAGCCGCTGGGTTAACCGTATCGTTTGCGCCAATGACTAGCACCGTATCAGTGTCAGAAAAATCGTCATTTATTTCATCCATTTCTAATACAATATCATAAGGCACTTTAGCTTCTGCTAGCAATACATTCATATGACCCGGTAATCGACCGGCGACAGGGTGAATACCAAAACGAACATCAATGCCTTTGTCACGTAGTTTTTGAGTGATTTCATGTACTGGATATTGCGCTTGCGCCACAGCCATACCATAACCTGGGGTAATAATGACACGGGTAGAGTTTAGCAACAGATCAGCCACTTCCTCAGCCGTTGTTGGAAAGTGCACGCCAGTTTCCTCATCACCGTTGCTAACAAGGGCATCATTGCCAAAGCCGCCAGCGATTACCGAGAAAAATGAGCGATTCATTGCCTTGCACATAATGTAACTTAAAATTGCGCCTGACGAGCCAACCAATGCGCCTGTTACAATCAGCAAATCGTTGTTTAACATGAATCCTGCGGCGGCAGCTGCCCAGCCGGAATAAGAATTCAGCATAGAGACAACTACCGGCATGTCAGCGCCGCCAATAGAGGCCACTAAATGATAGCCAAATACTAAAGCGATTAAGGTCATCACAATCAGTGGTAATAATCCACCGCCTTGCTGTACAAAACTAACCAACAACCATGCTGAAACAATTAACGCCGCTAAATTCATTTTGTGGCGGTGCGGCAACATCAAGGCCGTAGAGCTGACTAAACCGCGTAATTTTGCAAAAGCGACAATAGAACCGGTAAAGGTGACCGAACCGATAAAAATTCCAAGAAAGACTTCCACAAGGTGAATGTTCTTCATAGCGCCAACCAAGACGCCGTGGTCAAGGTAGCTATTGAAACCAACCAACACAGCCGCTAAACCGACGAAACTGTGTAAGATAGCCACTAATTCAGGCATTTGGGTCATTTCAACTTTCTTGGCCATTTGCCAACCGATACCGCCACCAATAAGCATAGCGATAATAATAAACGCTGTGCCTTCAACCGTTGGATGCAATATGGTGGCCACTAACGCGATAGCCATGCCAGCCATGCCAGCGTAACAACCTTTTTCTGCGGTTTGCTGCTTAGACAATCCCGCTAGACTGAGGATAAAGAGCAGGGCAGCGACAATATAGGCTGCTGATACTAAACCTTGAGACATAATAAACTCCTTATTTCCTAAACATTTTTAACATGCGACGGGTAACGGCAAAGCCGCCAACAATATTGATTGTTGCAATGAGTGTGGCAATGACCGCAAAAAATGCGACCACGAAGCTGTCACTGCTCACTTGCAATAGCGCGCCAACAATAATGATGCCTGATATGGCGTTAGTGACACTCATCAATGGGGTATGTAATGAATGGCTAACATTCCATACCACGTAATAACCAATGACGCAGCTCAAGATAAAGACGGTGAAGTGCGACAAAAAATCACTAGGGG
>JABSRV010000228.1 GCA_013214905.1 Psychrobium sp.
CCGCCGCTTCTCTTAAGGTTAATTTCAGCTGCATACAACGCGTATACTCTTCCCAAAAATGGCACTTATGTAGTTTTGCCAAAGGCGTATTTGTCTTGTTATTAAAGGTTTTAAGGCAACTTTTAGATCGATATCGTTGTGTAGCACCTGACTTCCCCCATTTTTTAAATAGCTGAATTATCATCGGTACTGATAACAGTATCAAGTGATTGAATTGACTTGTGAACTATCTCTCTTTGCGCTGGTGTCATTGATGAAAGTGCTTTAGTTATCTGGTCTAGCTTACCTACAAATTATTTTGTCTTCATTGCTAATACCCTCAATGAGTTAGTCTCATTATTAAGTATAGACAACAATTATCTACAACAGAGCCTCTATCTTACAGTCCTTATTTATTGAGGCTGGCCTTTTTACTATTGGTCGTTTCACCGCTTTTATATGCAATAGGATTAAGATTTTGGTTACTGAGCAGCTCACTAATAGCCAGAATATCGCTATATTTAGGCCGCTAGATAGCCGTACCATAATATTTCTCAATTTGTGCTGGCAAGTTAAATGATACGATGTATCATATAAATACTTAAATTAGGTAATTATACGAAACGGAGTGTCTTATGGCGAGATTATCGAAAGAGCAACAACAAGAGGTCCGACATAAAATCATTATGATGGCACTGGAACTTTTTACTGACCAAGGTTTTGCTAATACCACAATGAAGCAAATAGCCAAACAGGCTGGGATTGGCGATGCCACCATTTACAAATATTTCGCCAATAAAGATAAGATTGTCCATGCCTATTATGGATTGATGGCCGAAAATACAGTGCAGCAGTTTTTCGAAGAAGACGAACTTGATAGTTATTCATTGCACGAGAAATTGCAGTTGTTGATCGATATCTATTTGAATAACTTTTTGGCCAATCGAGAGTTTGTCTGCGATAGCCTGAAAATGATTATGCAATCTCCCAGTATCCTATTTAAAGATGTCAGCCCAGTTAGAGAAGAGTTCATTGGCCTGATTAATGATCTGTTGCAACAAGCCGAACAAAACGGCGAAATAGCACATTCACCTTTTACTGAGGCAACCGCTAAACTCGTCAACGAATATATGTTGGCCGTATTGCTCTATTGGGCAAACGATGACTCGGATGAATTTAGTAATACCACTCAAATGGTCGATATGTCACTTGACCTTGCGATTGAAGTATTAAAAAGCGGCATCGTTTCTAAAGCCACAGATCTTATTGGCTTCTTCCTCAAGGCCCATCTGTTTAAGTTTATGGGCAGTGGCTTCTTAAATAAATTAATCACGTCAAAATCGTTCGGCATGTAATTGTTTTACGACTTTATAATAATCTTAGGTGGAGAAATGATGAAAAATTGGCGAGGTTTTTGGCTCATGGCCGTGGCGTTTATTCATACGGTGTTTGCATTGCTTATGTTTGCAGACGATTATAGGTCACTTTATGACAACGGAATAATTAACAGTATTACGTCCGTACAAGTGCATGCAGCAGTTTGGTTCTTCTTATTCGGACAAGTATTATTTATTGTCGGTCTGCTTGTTAGGCACTATGAATTAGCGATGGATTGTAAAATCCCTCGCTCAATCTCAATAAACCTGTTGCTGTTAACCGTGATTGGTGTGGTATTAATGCCAGCTTCGGGTTTCTGGCTTATTTTTCCCGCAGTGTTTAGCATGTTATTGACCAAGCCATTACCTATCGTTCAAGTCTCGGGGGAATAACCGATGGCATCATCAAACAACATGCCTACTTCAAAGCTAACACGCAGTGCCATCGCCGGTATCGCGGCAACAAAAATAGGCATTAAGCATATTGGTTACAAGACTCGCCAAGCCATATCCGCAACGCCGGTTGATCAACAGCCCCAACAAGAGCATGAGGAGAAAATTGGCGAGATAATTTTTACAGTATTGAGTCAGCTTAGAGGCACTGCGGTAAAATTATCGCAACTGCTTAGCATGGAAGCCGATATTTTACCCAAAACCATCAGAGATAAATTGCATGCGGCCTGTCACCAAGTGCCGCCAATTAACAAAGCATTGGTTAGAAAGCAAATAGTGCATGAGCTGGGCGATACACCTAAGCAGCTGTTTAAAGAATTTAATTCCCAAGCTTTTTCGGCGGCGAGCATAGGGCAGGTACATCAAGCCGTCGCTCATGATAATACCTTGTTGGCGGTAAAGGTTCAGTATCCTGGTATTGGTGCCACCATTGAAAGCGACTTAAATATGGTGAGGAAATTATTTTGGTTATTGTCAAAAACAACTAGCAAATTTCCGAAGAAACCAGTGATAGCATTATTGATGGATGAAATGCAGGCTAGATTACAAGAAGAAACCAATTATATAACAGAAGCCAACAACCTGCGTTGGTTTCGTCAGCATGTCAATTTACCCGGTTTTGTGATTCCTGCCGTTTATGAATCGCTATCTGGCAGGCGAGTATTATCAATGGATAGGTTAACGGGACAACATTTAGAAGATTGGTTAGCGGCTAATCCAAGGCAGACACAGCGAAATGATCTGGGTCAAAAGCTATTTGATTTCTTTTGGTATTGCGTGTTACAGCTAAAGAAAATAAACGCCGACCCACATCCTGGTAATTTCTTAATCATGGCCGATGGCCAGCTTGGTCTTTTAGACTTTGGCTGTGTTCGTTGTTTGAGTGAGGATTTTGTCGGTGATTTCACCGACATGATGCCAAAAATAGTGGATAGCTATTTTTTCAATAAAAATACCAATGCATTGCTTGAAAGTTATCAAAAGCTAAAATTCATTGAGTAAGAGATCACGCTAGCCACTTTTGAATTGGAAATTATGCCTGACTTGCAACCGTATGGTCAGTGGCTTGGCGAGGCTTATGTCGAAAAAACCTTTGATTTTAGCAATAAACAGCCTTGCCCAGGCAAACCCGAGAATATGAGTGGCAGTGCCATCGAGTTTTTAAGTGGCATGTACAGCGAACAACCCTGTTTTGACCGAGCGCACTTAGGATTGATGAACCTGTTGAGTCAAATAGGAGCCAGCATTAATACCGACTATCTTAGGTTTAAGGATAATGAGACGCCCTAATACCAATTACAGTAAATAACTGCACACTTGTAGTGGTTAAAACTAGTCTCATTTTCAGTGGTGAAACATAGAGGAAATACGATGAAAACGTTTAATTTTTTTAAAATACTAACCAGCTTTACAGCGATACTGTGCTGCTATTTGTTTTTTTTATTATGTTTATCCCCACAATCTTTTTTGTTTGATCTAGGGATAGAGGGAAACGAACCGGCATATTTCATATCTCGTCGCGCAGGTATGCTAATGCTGGGGATAAGCGTTTTGTTGTTCTTTGCTCGAAACGTGCCGCACTCACCGGCCAGACAAGCGATTGTATTGAGTATTTCAGTCACCATGTTTGGCTTGGTCATCGCTGGCAGCTACGAATTTTTACGTGGCTATGTCAATAGTGCAATTTTCGGCCCAATCGTAACTGAGTCAATATTGGCCGCATCATTTTTTTATATTTGGCTCTCTAACCAGAAGCAACCTCTGCGCCTTTTATTAGAAAAGGGATAAACTAGTAGATGAATATCATGTTAATTATGGCGGGCATACTCAGTGCGATTGCCGCGCCTTGGTATCGAATGTTAGGTGCTGGCGAACAGATGGCTATACCGTCAGAACAGGGAGTTTAATACCATCCGTCATCACATCGGGCATTGCTTTGGGGCTATTTATTTGGTCGCTTTATGCTTTTTCGGCTGCAGGACTCATTGCTAAACTTCCTTTGACGCAGCTAGCGCTTATTGTGATTACGTCAATATATTTAATTCGGGGCGTCGTCGGTTTTTGTCTCATTGCCAATCCCATAGGGCGTAGCCCTGCATTTTGGTGGTGGAGTTCGGCTATTTCATTTTCACTGGGTATTATTCATCTAATAGGATTAATACAGCAATGGAACAATATATAACCTGCAATGACTAGGGCGACAATCATCATGTAATCAATCGTTAAATATACTCTCTATATCATGGCGGGTGTGGCTCTGCTCACCGGGCTCAATGTGGTTATAGGAGGCGCAAGTGCAATTTCCGGGAACAGCAACTGTAGAAGCAAGCGTAGATAATGAGTTAAGATTCTTTGCCGTATTCTGGTTAGCTTATGGCGGCTATGATTGTTGAATTCATACTGCCTTTAACCATTCATTTTTCTATTTAAGGCATCAAAAACAAGTTTGAAATATTAACGTGTCATGCAGATAAGTCAGCAGAGAAATCGCAACTTATAACGATAGTCGGTTATTATGTGTTTTTAATCAATTTGTTACTGTTGGTCGTGGCAGGTTTTCATTGCTGGTGAAGCGTCTAATTAATATAAAACACAGAGGCATAAGAAAACCTAGAATCGTTAGGTTTTCTTTTTCCTCAGTTGTGTCTCGCGCAATAGCTAGTGAGCTAAATAAACGTGGTGTACGGTTGTTGTACCGTTTGGCTCAGTTTGCATCCAAATTTCATAGTGTGGGGTGAAACAATACGATGACCTAGTCCAAAAGCGTTTTCGGCATTACTGCCGCACTTTTTAGGGCCGCCGCGACATGGCCTATCGGCACCACCATCGTCTCCATCATCATTGCAAAGTCATGATCATTTGGCCACTGACTATTATCGCTTGTTGAGTAATCCATGCAGGTTGCCTGACTAGAGCCATTTTCACTGACTGTTACAAGGTTTAAGACACTTGATGTCGACCACATGTTAAGAGATTCCCTCAACTGCGAATCCCATTCGGCTGTCGTGCTGTCAATAACTTGTAATGTAAAGGGGTTTGCATCTCTAGCCCAATGATAATCGGCCCAAGTATGCGTTACCATGCTTTTTTGACTTGATACCATCAATAGAGCTGTTTGGGATGCGTAACTAAGCGCCTTACTTACGAATTTCATAATCATTTTTAAGGTTAATGCACGAAAAATTTACTTATTGTAATACGTTTGTTTAACAGCTGGTGTGCGTTATAAAAGTAATTGAGAGAGGTGGTGGCCATATTTCTTTACGTTACTGGGGGAGTTTGGAGGGAATAGAGCTAGTAATCGTGGCACAAAAAGCCGATGGTATTTTGTGCCAAATCATGATTAATCCCTAGTTAGGAATCAGTCAACTCAGTTAATAGATCAATGATTTCTGCTTTTAAGTCGAAATCTGGAATTCTTTTACTGTTAATTTTTGCTTGCGACAAATAGGCGATTGCACCGGTTTTATCACCACGTTCTAGTTTTAATGACGCTATTGAAAAACCAATTGATGATTGGAAATCGCCTGATTTTATGGCGTTAGCTTTCAATAATGCTTTGTCATAGATTGTAATGGCTAAATCAAGATCTTCGGTAAAATCTGCTAGCGTTTCCCATTGCACAGGATGATCTTTATCACTATTTTCATGCTCTTCACACACGCCCTTTAAATCGGCATAACTTGTGTCAAAACGCGTTTGATCTTTTTTCTGCACCGCGCTCATTAAATCTTCAGCTAAGGAGTGGACGCGCTTGTATATTTTTGTGTTCATTAGGTTCTCTAGTCGACATTTTTAAACTGTGGCGGATTATAATGTTTTTAATAAAACTAAACAGCTT
>JABSRV010000229.1 GCA_013214905.1 Psychrobium sp.
GATATTTCCCCTCAATAAAACCGACATGTCCGCCGTGACTCGCCAGCTCATATTCGATAAATGGCGATAACTGCTCTTGTTGCGGTATAACCGCATGAGTCATAAATGGGTCATCTTTAGCATGTAAAATCAAACTGGGGATCGTAATGTTTTTTAAGTATTGCATCGCACTGCATTTTTGATAATAGTCTTCGGCACTTTTAAAACCGTGCAGCGGTGCCGTTACTAGTTGGTCGAATGACTTGAAATTTTTAATCTGGTTAATGTTATGGCCACACAGTAGATGCTGGGCAAACTCAGGCATTTTATCCAGTTTTATTTTCAAGTTACGCTTCATACGACTCAATAAATGAGACTGATAAACTCGTGAAAATCCGCGTTTTAATTTTTGCTCACAGGCGGTTAAATCTAGAGGTGGCGAAATGGCGGCTGCCGCTTTAAGCAAAGAGTTCTCTTTAAACTTCCCCAAATATTTAAGTAGCATATTACCGCCTAGGCTATAACCCACGGCGTATAAGTCGGATTTTGGGAAGCGCTGCTTGAGGTGCTCAATAAAAAAACGCGCGTCGCTAGTTTCACCCGAGTGATAAGCGCGTGGTAAACGGTTAGGTTCACCGGAACAGCCCCTAAAATGCATCATCACACCAGGCCAGTTCGGGTGTTGCAGTGAGTTTAGTAAACGATAGGCATAATGAGATTTTACAGAGCCTTCTAAACCGTGGAATAGTACCACTAATGGTCCGCTATAATCGTCGCTTAACTCACGTGTCCACACAAGATCGACAAAGTCACCGTCGTCTAACTCTAGGCGCTGCTTAATGCCCAACGGTTTGCTGCGATCGGTGAGTAAATCGGCGAATATGGTTTGAATGTGGGCGTTTTTCGCCCACCATGCGGCTTTAAATTGACTAGGTTTATACATTAATGACTGATTAGACTCCGTTGTTAAGGCAATAAATATAGCACAATTGTTGTCTGCGCGTATTGACGGCGTAAAGTCGATGCCTGTTCACTAATGGGTAATTGGACCACCACCAATGGAGAAGATTGTGGCTAGCGTTTGTTCACTCAATACTTCAAGTGCAACACCTGTGGTTATCAGGCAACTGAGTATATTGGCCTGCGCCTCAGGGTTGTGATCTGGCAATTCAGGCAGGCTAGCGATTAAACGCCACTGTTGCTCTTTCTCTAGCGCCAATTCCATCGTTAACATCTGCTGATATTGCTGCTCATTTAATTGCGCCTTTAACTCGCGGCGTAACTGCCTAAAAGGGCTAATTAAGTTGTCTTGCCAGCTTTTTGTTTGGGCTAGCAATTGCTGTAATTGCAAGTCATCAATAGCGCAACCTAAGCTTTGCGCGTAACCGCATAACAACAATAGGTTAATGTTGAGTTGATAATCATCTTGCAACGGCAATAACAACGCCGCCACTTTAGGATAATGCAGCAAGCTATATTGCCATAATTCGTTGCTATCTAGTTTGACTAGCACTCGCCATGCTCCTTGGCAAAGGCATCTTGCATTTCTTCTATTTTCTCTTGCAGATCAAGCCACTGCATTTCATGATCTTCTAGTTCAGATTTCAACTGGCCTTGTTGCAGTAATAACGGGGCAAGCTTGCTTTTGTTTTCGAGCAAATAGAGGTCGGTGTCGACCAATTTCATTTCAATGTCGTCGAGTTGTTGCTGGATTTTTTCCATTAACTTGTCAACTTTATCGAACTGTTTTTTCAATGGTTGCAGAGTTTTACGAAACTCAGCCTGTAAGCGTTTTAGCTCTTTGCGATCAACCTTGTTCGCGGTTGGTGCACTACCGCTCTTTTGGCTATTGATAGCTAGTCGGTCAGCGGCGCGTTGCTCTTTCTTTTGATCGTTAAGCCACTGATGATAGTCTTCTAAATCGCCGTCAAAAGGAGCAACTTGTTGATTATCCACTAGATAGAACTCGTCAGTGGTAGCGCGCAATAAATGTCTGTCGTGCGAGACAATAACCATCGCGCCGCTAAAGTTTTGTAATGACATGGTTAACGCCAAGCGCATCTCAATATCAAGGTGATTGGTTGGTTCATCAAGCAGCAACAGATTAGGGCGCTGCCACGTTAAGATGGCCAAGGCTAGGCGGGCTTTTTCGCCACCAGAAAACGGCGCAATTGGCGTGGTAGCCATGTCACCTATAAAACCAAAACTGCCAAGGTAGTTACGTAACTCTTGCTCTAATTTGTCGGGTGCTAGTCGTTTCATGTGCTCAAGGGCGGTATCTTGCTTACGTAATGCATCGAGTTGATGCTGGGCAAAATAACCAATGGTTAGATCTCCAGCGCGCACAAGCTTTCCGGCTTGTTGCTTTATTTCACCGGCCAGTAATTTGATCAGTGTCGACTTGCCTGCGCCATTGCGCCCTAATAAACCAATGCGTGAGCCGGGTACTAGATTTAGTTTAATCGATTTCAGTATTTGCACATCGCCGTAACCCGCCGACAGTTTTTCCATTTGAATCAATGGGGTTGGTAATTGATCCGGTTCGAAGAACTTAAAGGTAAATTGGCTGTCAATATGGGCTGGGCCAATATCAGTCATCTTTTCTAGTGCTTTTAAACGACTTTGTGCTTGTTTAGCTTTGCTGGCTTTGTAGCGAAAACGTTCGACAAAGCTTTCCATGTGTTGTTTTTCTTTTTGCTGTTTTTCATGCATGCTTTGCTGTAATGCGAGTTTTTCACTGCGCAATTTTTCGAACGCGCTGTAGTTACCACTGTAACTAAAGGCGCCTTTGTGCTCGATATGGACGATTTGATTAACCACGTTGTCGAGAAAATCACGATCGTGAGATATAAGAACCAAGGTGCCTGGGTAGCTTTGCAACCATTTCTCTAACCACAATACGGTGTCTAAATCGAGGTGGTTAGTGGGTTCGTCGAGCAGCAGTAGGTCAGAGCGACATAACAAGGCTTGGGCTAGGTTAAGGCGCATGCGCCAGCCGCCTGAAAAACTTGATACGGGTGAACTCAATTGCTCATCGCTAAACCCTAAACCGTGCAATAACTCTCCAGCACGCGCGGCGACACTGTAGCCGTTAATATTGTCGATGGCGCTATGCATTTCGGCAATGCCATGACCGTCATCAATCTCTTCCGCCGCTTTTAAACGACGCTCAAATTCACGATATTGAACGTCACCGTCGATACAATAATCAAGGGCACTGCTTTGCATCGAAGGCGTTTCTTGTTTAACCCATGCCACTTGCCATTGACTCGGCATGGTGAAATCACCACTGTCTTGATGCAATATGCCTCGAATTAGCGCAAACAAGCTCGATTTACCACAACCATTTGCACCAACAAGGCCAACCTTAGCCGCCGGATAAATAGTGATATTGGCTTTTTCGAGCAGCTCTTTGGTGCCGTGTAATAACTGGAGATCTTTGATGACTATCATGGCTTGCAAATCTAAACTGAAAATTGATGTGGATAATAGCTCAATCACGACAATAGGCAAAGCAACTATATCCAAAATCATTGGAATTGCAGTGACGCCGTCAAGTATGGAATCGCATGAGCTTATGTTTTATAAGTGATTGTTATTCCATACGTAGACAATAAAGCGGCGGTTTCAAGGATGACGGGTATATGTTAGAATGCCGGCAAATGATTATAGTGGAAAGACAATGACAACGCGTTTAAAGAAACGTTTTATTGCGGGTGCAACGTGCCCTAAATGTAAGAGCGTAGATAGCATTATGTTGTTTAAAGAAAATGACGTAGAAAAGATTGAATGTGTGGAATGCCATCACATCCAGTCGCAAGTGAGCGATGACGTGGCTAAAGCCGCGGTTGAACCGCAGCAGGTCATTGGCATCTTCAAACCTTAGCCTTTTTTAATAGTGTGGCGGTGGGCTTTCTGGCCCTTGTGCACCAAGTGGCGATTGCGACATTTCACCAAGACGAGTGGCAATGTATTCAAGTTGAGTGCGCTGACGATCGACGAGCTCGTTAAGTGTCGCAATCTCATCGCTTAGTTGATTAATAGTATCGTCTTGAAAAGCGACTTTCATTTCTAGATCATCTACTCGTTGCTGTGTGTCGTTCATTACTCTTTATTACCTTTGATAATCCCAAAATTCGGCGAAGCCGGAACTGCTTTCGGTGATTAGTGTACCTGATTTTCCTTCGCCAATGGCAAGAATTACCGAACTTGCTGGTCTAGTGCCTTCACGAGGCGTCACTTTCCATTGCTGTAATTTATCACCAGTCGCCACGTCCCAACGATTTAAAATTCGACCTGGGTTGCCGGTATACAGTTGTGTGCTGTCTTTAGAAAAGGTCACGGCGCTAAAAATTAGCGAGCGTGATAAATATTGTAATTTGCTAACTTGTTTACCAGTTTTCAAATCCCAAATAGCCGACAAACGCTGACTGCCTGCACTAAATGCATATTTGCCATTTCGATCTAAAGCGACCTTAGTGATCCGTGTTGGGTGAATAAAACGATGAATAACTTGCGCTGTTTTAGTGTCCCAAAAAAGCGCTACATAATCACTACCACCAGTGAGAGCGTAACGGCCATTAGGTGACATAGCAACGGAGTTGATTTTCTCGTTATGCCCTAAAAATTCAATGCGCCGACCACTAAAAATATCAACGTGAACAACCACGCCATTGACCTTACCAATAAGGATATTGCCATTGTTGGCGATGACTATGTCACGAATGCTCGAATCTTTTATCTTGGTATAAGTGAGAGAGCGGCCTGTTTCGATACTCCAAACGATAAAGGAGTCTTTGTCGGCCGACAGTGCGTATTTGTTATTAGGCGATATGGAGGTGAACAATACGAGATTGGGTGCTGTTTTGGTAAAAAACTTAATGTCTTTAGTATTTTGCTGCCAGCGATACTTTTGCTCGTTATTGGTTAGATCCCACAAAATCATCCCATGATCACTCGATGAGACTAACGCTAAGCTGCCATCTTGTGAAATGGTTGCTGCTAATACACCGCCAGCAGCATGACGCCATATTTTCTTCGGCGTATCTTGATTGGTACACGAAACAAGCCCAATCGCCACAATGATGATTAATATCCGTTTAAGCATGAACTATTCCTGTTAAGTCGATAAAAGTACTCATAACAACGATGATATGGCGCAAAAGCAGCGTAATCAACACTTATCTACTTAAAAAGCTTGTAACAAGCGCCCTTATTATGGCATAAACAGCAAAGATAATTTTTTTGTAATTGAACCAAGCTGGTAATATATACCCGTGACCATTGGAAATTCGGGAATTTGTAAATGATATAAAATTCGATATACAAGGCGCGCGATTGACCAATAGCTGGCTATTGGGATTGA
>JABSRV010000023.1 GCA_013214905.1 Psychrobium sp.
CAAATAGTTTTTTCCTTTTTCGGTTAATTTATCGATGATGAAATAATTTTTGACAGCAATTTTGATGGTCGCTTGTTTGAGTAAATCACGCTGCTTTGCCCCTAAATATTGACTTGCTTGCAGCTTGTTTAATGCCTCAATCGAATGTTCTTTTTCATCATTATTAATGTATCCATAGCTCTGCGCCAGCCACAAAAATTCATTCTCAATAGCCAATTGTTGAAAATCAGCAAGTGCCGCTTCGATGTCCCCGAGCGCTTGCTGGTTTAACTCATCTCTGTCAGCCTGATGACGAGAAAAACCACGCAAAAGATAGGCGCTAGCGCGAGTAATCAGTTTGAATAACTTCGTCGCCGACAAGTCATTCATATGTGCGTTGACCCGTATCTCTTTAGTGAAATTTTGCAAGGTAATATAGTCACTGCTCGCCTCACGAATCGATTGCGTAAATGATCGACACCCTTATGTAAATTGCTTATCACCCGATAATCTGAGGTATACAATGTTTCAGGCTTAACCTTATTAAGCTCATAATACTTCCACGACCCCATGCCAAAAAGCGACGCCATGACTAACGCGAACAACCAATGAACCATCGAGTTATTCCAATGTTCTGGCATGGCAACCGTTTCACCTTGCAAGACTCGATTGCTGTGATACATAACAGATGCAAAGGTCGGAAAATTGTATTCATCAAGGGTTTTAATCACCTCAGACATGGCATATACCTCTCGTGCATGCTCGATCAGTTGTGATGTTCTAAGGGCATTCTATCGGTGATTTCGTTATCGTTTTAAATGGCCTGCCAATCATATATTTCACTTAAATTCTGACCAAGATTAAGCTCGGTAGCATGCTGGCGTTTTATTGCGTCAAAATCGATACTGGCGGTATTTTCGTCGATAGGCATCGAGCGAATAGATATTTTCGCCCTTTCCAATAAGTCACAAATATGCGGCTTAATACTTGTGCCTGCTCATTTTGATCTTTATCAAGGCCCGCTTCTTGCTCAAATAATCCGCAACCCGAAAATAGCGTTAGACTAATCACTAACAGTGCAATGGAGCGTTTGATTTTATGTTGTTTAAACAGATTCATATTGATGGCCAAGCGTTACATGAAATACAACGGAGTAACAAATAGTGTAGACCAAGCTTTTGTTTTTATGTGAAAATGTCACTTTAACCAGCGTCCAAGGAATCTAGGTTAAAGCGCAGGGGGGGAATAAGCAGTTTCTAGTTGAGGGGGGGGTAGAAATATGATGGCAGTCGTAGCGCGTTATTTACCTTACGCCGTTAGCATAAAACCTAACATCCCAAGCATAAATCCCAATACAGCGCCCATTGGTGGAGCCCAATGTTTTTCTAATTTAACTTGTGGCGCTAAGTCTTGGAATATCGAATACAAAATCCCGCCAGCGGCAAACAGCATCATTGCCCCAACTGCAGCGGGGGAGTCTGACAGCCAGAGATAACCAGAGACTCCTGCAACAGGTCCAAGTAAGGCCATCAAAGAAAACATCATGATAATTTTTTTTGTATTGAACGATGGGCTTTTATTCAACTCTCGATACGCACTAAATCCTTCGGGTAAATTTTGCAAAGCAATAAGGCCAGCGAGTAAATAGGCATTACTACTACCAAGAGCAAAGGCCGCACCCAAGGCTATTGACTCGGGGATAAAATCGGAAAGCATGGCTGCAAGTTGACTTGCTGGGGTATCTATTTTATCAAGAAAAACATCAAGTAGCAGAAAGCTGAAGCCACCAACAACAAACCAAAAACACCCAATAATAGGCTCAAGGTTGGCGATACCCTCTGGCACTAATACCAAGGCAACCGCTGATAATAGAGTGCCACCGCCAAAGGCCATCACGCTATGCCTGAACTCCTGCTCAAGCCATTCGCGTTCAATTTTTTCAAAGCAAGCAATAGCAGCACCGAGAGGCATCGCTAGCCCTGCGAATAAACTAGATAGAATAACGGTGAATAATAGATACATCGATGGATCCTGACATGACGGTATAATAAGCGGAATAGCCTGATATTAGAATAAAAACGCATTGATAAAACGCACTTTATCACGAGGCGAAAAAAAATATCTATCTATTTGTTTTTAACAATTAACTCACCAATCCCTTCAACATCGTCAGTGGCAGAATCAGTTCTATATAGATGTGTTTAGTCAACGGTGCTATCAATTATAGTGGTCAATATTTTTGGAGAGTTATTAAGCCTATTTTCTGAGTTGATTGGCAGTGAGGACATTTTGGTAACGTCACTTGGGTTGATAATACTTCTTCTGCTGCTGATATCTCTGTTTGTTCTAACCTCAGATATAATCGCTGTCGTTGACTCAGCGATAACTGCGTAAACTACTGTCACTTTACGGGTAAATAGACATAAAAAAGACCAGCATACTAGGGTCTGCTGGCCTTTAACATTTCATTTAACTCATTATCAATTCGTTATGATAACGCGGCTCTGGCTGCACGAGCCTGATGCAGCTTTTGATAACTTTCAATCAGTCTTAGGTGCTTGTCTAATCCTTCAAGTTTCATGCTGGTTTTAGTGAGACCAGGGAATGTCACTTCACTCATGATAAACGCAACCACTTCATCCATTGCCTCATTACCAAACATGCGACGCAAGTTATCAATGTAATCACTTAGCTCAAGATCTTCATCAAGGGTAATTTCTAACACCGCATGCACCGCTTGATAAAATAGGCCACGTTGCACCGTATTATCATTGTATTGCAAGAATGACTCGACGAGCTCAATCGCTTCGTCCAATTCGCCAAGTGCCAAATAAATCATGATTTTTAATTCGACAATGGTCAGTTGACCCCACACTGTATTTTCGTCAAATACAATGCCGATTAGCGTTGGTATGTCGGTATAATTATCAAGTTGGCTTTCTTCTAAACGCTCAACTAGGTTAACCAATTGTTCGTCATTTAATGCATGAATATTTAAAATATCTTCACGGTAATCAAGGGCCTTATTTGTATTGTCATGAATAAGATCTTCTACCGGATAGACTTCAGAATAATCAGGCACCAAGATGCGACAAGCGCTACCAATATCTGTAAACTGCGCGACATACACTTCTTTGCCCATGGCTTCTAACATGCCAAACAAGGTAGCGCATTCATCTTCGTTAGTACCTGAGAAGTCCCATTCATTAAACTCATAATCGTGCTTAGCGCTAAAGAATTTCCATGAGATGGTGCCCGTTGAGTCAATGAAATGCTCAACAAAGTTTTCAGGTTCAGACACTGCCATGCTATTAAACGTTGGCGGCGGCACGTCATTTAATCCTTCAAAACTACGGCCTTGCAATAACTCGGTTAAGCTACGCTCTAACGCCACTTCAAAACTTGGATGAGCACCAAAGGAAGCGAATACACCGCCGGTTTTAGGATTCATCAGGGTGACACACATCACCGGGAACTCACCACCTAAAGAGGCATCTTTCACCACGATAGGGAAACCTTGAGCTTCAAGTGCTTCGATGCCTGCAACTATGCTAGGGAATTTGTTCAATACCGATTGCGGCACATCAGGCAAAGCAATTTCTTGTTCGATAATTTGACGCTTAACCGCACGTTCGAAAATCTCTGATAAACACTGTACTTTCGCTTCTTCAAAATTGTTGCCAGCGCTCATGCCGTTGCTTAAGAACAGATTTTCAATCAGGTTTGACGGAAAATATACAATCTCGCCGTCAGACTGACGCACATAAGGGATCGTGCAAATACCACGTTCAGTGTTGCCCGAATTAGTATCGATTAAATGCGAGCCGCGCAGTTCTTCGTCGCTGTTATAAATATCTAAGCAATATGGGTCTAATAAACCCGTTGGCAGGTTGTCCTGCTCGTCTGGCTTGAACCATTTTTCGTTTGGATAATGCACGAATTCACTATTGGCAATATCAAGACCAAGAAATTGATCGTTATAGAAGAAATTACAATTTAAACGTTCAATAAACTCACCCAATGCCGAGCAAAGCGCACTCTCTTTGGTCGCCCCCTTGCCATTGGTAAAACACATTGGCGATGCTGAATCACGAATATGTAATGACCAAACGTTAGGCACGATATTGCGCCATGACGATATTTCGATTTTCATGCCAAGCTTAGCTAAGATCTCGGTCATGTTGGCAATGGTTTGCTCAAGCGGTAAATCTTTGCCTTCAATAAATGACTCTGTCGCGTTGTCAGACTGTCCCATCAACATCGCTTGTGCATCACTGTCTAGGTTGTCAACGGTTTCAATCTTAAATTCAGGTTGCGTTTGCACCACTTTTTTCACAGTACAACGATCGATTGAGCGCAAGATGCCCTGACGATCGCGATCTGAAATGGTATCAGGCAGTTCAACTTGAATCTGGAAAATTTGGTTGTAACGATCTTCAGGATCAACAATATTGTTTTGCGATAAACGAATGCCTTCCGTTGGAATATCGCGTGAAACGCAATAAACTTTCATGAAATAGGCGGCACAAAGCGCTGATGACGCTAGAAAGTAATCGAATGGGCTAGGCGCTGAGCCATCACCTTTATAACGAATAGGTTGATCGGCGATAACTGAGAAGTCATCAAACTTGGCTTCAAGACGCAGGTTGTCGAGAAAATCTACTTTAATTTCCATTGCATGGTGTCCACTGGTATCAGATCAATAACATAGACAATAACGCAGACACCGCTCATAAAACGGCGATGTGTGGGTTAAAGCGATACTAATATTGACGAATTAAATAATGGCGCCAATTATCGGCTTTTTCAACGCGATAGTCTTTAGTTAATTGACACAATTGAGCAGATTGTCGCAATTTAGCTGCGTGAATTGTATATGTATTGCGTACGCAGGACGCAGTTACTTTGTTAACTTGCCACCTTCAAACCAGTGCTCAATATGTTTCAAATAAGCTTTAGGTAAAATATGGCCTCCTGGGATTTCTGCCCAACGCTTATTAGTTGAGGGAATAGACTTAAATAACTGCTTACTTTGCAATGACGTTGCGTATTGATCGGCATCAGCGGTAATTAACATCAGTCGGTTATTACTGAGCGATGGCGCTAGCAACATTGGTGATATTGCTGATAATTCATCACCATCGACAAATGGCGGCACAATGGCCAGCACGTCAGTGATTCGGTCATCAACGGCGGCTAATAACAAACTTTGATGAGCGCCCATACTATAACCTGCGACTTGAATCTTACTGCTATCAAGTTGCGCCTGAGTTTGCACCCAATCAAGCAATACACGGTAGTCTTTCACCGTATTTAAGATCATATCGCGATATGGCTGTGCATTATTGTCTTTGTTAAGCGCGGTCATGATGTGGCGCAAGCTAATTTTTGGATCTTTTCGTTTACCGTGAAAACGAGCATCAAGGGCGATGACTACAAAGCCTTGTTTGTCTGCCATTGCTGTAATGTCATTAACATGAGTTATTGTTTTACGGCCATTGATATTATCAACCCACCAGCGTTTATAGTTTCGGCCCATGGCGTGTAATCCAATCAACACAGGATATGACTTGGCTTGTTGCTTAGGATATGAGATTCGTCCATACACGGTTTGACCGTCAAAACTGGTAAAACTAAAGGTGCTATGACGCTTGTCTATCGCGACCGATTTAACGCTGACAGGTTGTTTAATCTCATATTGGTAAGGCTGTAATTTCTCGTTGCTTAGCGGTATGGCGTGGCTAAGAAAAGTGATGCTGCTGGCTAAAATTAAGCCTAAATATTTTAATGTCATATGTCGTCTATTGGTTGATTGATTGATAATGGATAGTTCACGCAACGAAAGATAACATAATGTTATGGTGTTTCGAATTTGGAAGATGTAACAAAATCTGCAGCAATCATTTTTTCTCATGCTCAAAAATATTGCCCGTTCTATCAAGTTTAAAATGACAGCATTTATCAAACACTTGCTTGAGCATGAGACGACTTTTTTGCACCCGCGATTTTAGCGTCGAATAACTGATGCCTAATTCTTTTGCATAATTTTTTTGTGATTGATTATCTAAATCGATAGCCCGTAATAATGCCGCATTTTTCTCAGGCAGCGCACTAATGAAAGGCGCGATGCAATTGAGTAATTGCTGTTTAGTAATATTAGAATCATCAATATGAAAGACATTCTCAATGACAGCCTCACTGTCGCGATATTTCTTGCGATAAAAATCGTTAATGGTGTTATTGGCAATTTGAAACAACCAAGGCTTGATGCTGCTTTTGTCTTTCAAACTATTAAGGTTGTTATAGCTTTTAATCAAAATATCTTGTAATAAGTCCTCTACATCAGCCTCAATAGATACCTTGCTCTGTAAAAAACGTTTGAGATCTGTTTTGTACTCAGCCCAAATTTGTTCAATGTTCATATTATTCTCAATAACCATTTATTCAATAATAAGACGAATGGTAAATCAAAAAGACGAAAAATAACTAAGGATATATAACGGTAATTTTATTTCGTCTTTTGAAAAGACGCTCCGTCTAATGAGGTATCAGTCAACAAATAGAGTTTATGATGAGTTATTTAGACAATGAACGTTTTAATGTTGTGCCAATGCACAACGAGATTAGTCAGCACGCCCCTAAAGTATTAATGCTTTATGGCTCTCTTCGAGAGCAATCTTATAGCAGACTGGCGGCGGAAGAAGCCGCGCGAATTTTGCAGAAGATGGGTGCGCAAGTAAAGTTTTTCAAGCCAAAAGGTTTGCCATTATTTGACGGCAATGAGTCAGCAAATCACCCCAAAGTTGTTGAACTGCGAGAACTTGTTCAATGGTCAGAAGCACAAGTATGGTCGTCACCTGAAATACACGGCAATATGTCTGGTGTATTAAAATCACAAATAGACTGGATCCCCTTATCAATAGGCGCAGTAAGGCCAACACAAGGAAAAGTATTGAGTATTATGCAAGTATCTGGTGGCTCGCAAAGTTTTAATGCGATCAATAGTATGCGCTTATTAGGCCGCTGGATGCGTATGCTTACTTTGCCAAATCAATCATCCGTCGCCAAAGCGTACGACGAGTTTAACGATGATGGCACCATGAAATCCTCAAACTATCGCGACAGAATTGTTGATGTGATGGAGGAATTAATGCGCTTTACCTATTTAACCCGCGATCAAAAAAGTTTCATGCTCAACAGATATAGTGAGCGAAGCAAATCTGAGGTTGCTGTTAATTTAAAGGCCATGTAATAAAGAAGGCCGCTTATACTTAGCGGCCAATATTAATCTTTAACTTGTCTAACTTTATTCAACGCGCATTTTCAGTTCAATGGGATACAACTGTTCATGGTCACCGTAGACCACTTTTAACGAGATAAATCCATGTGATCGGCAAAAATACTATTCGTTTTTAATACAATGCAAGCTTGACCGCTCACTAGGCTTAGCTCAGCTTTGTCAAATGTATTGAATGCAAAACTTTTATCGAGTGATATTGAGTCAATCAACCCATATTTATCGGAGAAGGTGACCGTAAATACTTTTTCTATATCGTTATAAATAATAGGGGCTGGGGTGTAAACGACGCTCGCGCCAGTGATTCTGATAATACGGTAACACTGGCCACTTTTACTCTTTCACTACCATCGGTCAAGGTGGCTAAATACGTAATCGTCATGGTTTGTTGAGCACTAATGCGACAGCGCTCGAAACATACCTATTTTATTACCTCTTGAGTCATCTATTACTTATCAATCCAGAATAATATTACACAAAAAAACCATACCCTACCGTGTAAATATCCTGCCATTTCACCTTAAAAAAGTTTCTCTTACGCTTCCCTTACTTTTTAACTACAATTACCTATATTAGGCGTAAAACCGATCCCATTCTCTTGTCTAATCGCGCATGTATTCCATGGTTAGTAATGAGGTATAATATATGATCTTTGTTAAAAATTTGGTACCGATTTTGTCGGTTATTGCACTAAGTTGCACAAGTACAATAACAAGTGCAAATGACTCAGAAATCCAGCAACTACCACACCGAGTAAACTTACTAGAAAAGCAAAAAACACTTGATACACCGTTAAATATCCGTCTTTATGCTACTTTTCGTCCTAGCATTACGCACAGTAAAAATGAAATATCAAGTACTGACATTACTGACTTTTTGTCTCATGCTGGTTTTTCTTTAAATCATGATTTAGGCAACGATTGGCAAGCGATTGCTCAGGGTGAATGGTCTATCGACATGGCAAACAACGGTGACTTTGGCAAAGCTCGCCGCGCTTACGTTGGCATTGAAAGCCCTTATGGACGGGTGGCTATTGGCAAACAACGCCCGGTACAATATTTGTTAATTGCCGAATACGTTGATATTTTTAATCACGCGAATGCCCCATTTGCATACGACAATTTCAGTCCATTTTTTGTTGATAATTTAGTGAGTTATAAAAAACAATGGCAGCGCGTATCCCTGCTCAGCAGCATTCAATTGAATGGTGAACAAGGGGATAATAGCGATGATATGTTTAACCTCGGTCTTAGCTATGATCACAATAATTTACATATTGCAGCCACTTATTTAACTAAAAACATGCCCCTCGAAGCACAGCTAAATATAGTCGGTGACAAAGGAACAACCTATGCATTTTCAGCGGCAAAAGAGTTCGACAATAGTTTCTACATCGCCGCAGCATGGCAGCATCGAACACTCAAATCATTTAGTCATGTCGAGTCATCTCAAAAAACGTTAGATGTCTCATTAGCTTATCAATTAAGTCAGAAAAACAAAATAAAGGCCGGTATATTTGTACTCGATGATGACTCGCCGCGTCTAAGTAATCGTTCGTATGAAGGGGCGAATCTGACCTTAGAACATAAATTGTCCGCAAACTTTCAATTCCACGTCGAATTGTTACACAAAAGGTTGAGTTATGTTAACAACAACACAGCATTAAGCATCGGCTTTAAGTATAATTTTTCTAAAATTTGGCGCTAAGGTGCCGCAAAATCAATTTAGCATTGTGAGGTAATAAATATGCAATTCAAATTTAAACTTGTCGCCGCAACATCAGTGATCTTACTGCTTTCACTAAGTATGTTGTCGGTTAATCAATATTTACAAGTAAAGAGCAGCGTCGACGATATGAGTAGCGAAAGCGTGGTAGAGATAGGCCACAACTTAGCTGAAAATATTGCCGGCATCATGCAAAGTAAAAAAGTCCTTGGCCATTATATGATGACGCTAATAGAAGACGATATAAGCAAAGAAAATATCGAAGGAATCTACTCTAAACAACCTGTCAAAGACGCTTTTATCCTAGTAGGTGTCGGCTTTGAGTCCGACGGTCACCTTATTGACAATGACGTGAATTGGGTGCCTGCATCGGATTATGATTCTCGCAGACGCCCTTGGTATATTGCGGCAAAAAAAGCTAATAACATTATTTACACAGCGCCATACCCTGACAGTGTGACTAAAGAAATTGTGGTTTCAATGGGCGTGCCAATGCACAAAAACGGTCATTTTTTGGGCGCGATGTTTTTAGACGTGAGCTTAGCGGGATTAGGGGAAACACTTAACAGTAAGGCTATTTTAAACAAAGGTTATGCGTTTTTAGTCAGCGGTGATGGCCAAATTATCTCGCATCCAGAAACATCTTATAACGGCAAGCAACTAAGCAGCTATTTCGGTAATGATATCGAGGTACATAATACGCAATTTAAAGATGTTGAGGTCAATGGCGTTGTTTGGATGACCAAGTTTACCAAAGTATCAGGTATTGATTGGTATTTAGGGATTGCGCTAGACAAAGAAAAAACGCAAGCAGTCACTACAAAATTGCGAAATCAAGCGTTGTGGTATTCTATTGCCGCGCTAATATTTGGCATAGTGGCGACGTTAGCATTGATAAAGCGCCTAATGCGTCCACTTGATAACATTTCAGTTGCCATGCAAGACATCGCTAGTGGCGATGGAGATTTAACCCAGCGTTTATCAACCACCGGCGATGTAGAGTTTGCCACGTTAGCAGGCGGTTTTAATGTATTTGCTGGAAATCTACAATCACTAATTCGAGACTGCCACGCTTTATCCATCGATATATCTGACAATGCAGAGCGAACAACACTTGGGGCCCATGACGCTGTTGAAGCAATGCATCAGCAACTTTCAGAACTTGAGCAATTAGCCACGGCGATGAATGAGATGTCATCAACGGCACTAGAAGTTTCGGGATTTGCCAAGCAAGCGGCCTCATCGGCTTCTCAAGCCGACGAAGCAGCACAGCAAGGCGCTGGCATTGTTAATCAAACCTCGCAATCAATCACTCAATTATCACAACACATTGAGAATGCGGTTGGTGAAGTTAAGCTATTAGAAGAATCAACAGACTCCATTGAAACCATCTTATCGGTGATTAATGGCATTGCAGAGCAAACAAATTTACTAGCGCTTAACGCAGCCATTGAAGCGGCTCGCGCCGGTGAACAAGGCCGTGGATTTGCAGTAGTTGCCGATGAGGTCCGTAATTTGGCACAACGCACACAACAATCAACCTCTGAAATCAAAAGCATGATTGATGTACTGCAACAAGGCTCAACCTCGGTGGCTAATGCCATGTCAAAATCACAACAAGAAGCTATTTTATGTGTCGAAAAAGCGCAAATGGCCAATGAGGCGCTAACCAGTATCAGCATTGAAATCAATCAGATCACTGAAATGAACTTACAAATAGCCTCTGCAGCGCAAGAACAAAGTCAGGTCGCCGAAGAGGTCAATCGCAACACCTCCAACATTAAAGACTTATCACAACAAGTAGTTGATAATGCAAAAGAAACTAATGCCGCGATGAATGCACAAAAGGATGTGACACAACAGCAGCAGAAGTTACTTAACCGCTTTAAAGTTTAATCTGACAGGCGTATAACAAAACGAAAGAGCCGCCATACGAATTATCGTATGGCGGCTCTTTTATTAACGATCTACTGGTTAAATACTTGATACATCAATGGTTGCATCTGAAAATTGCAATTTATCTATATCGCTTAACGTATTAACCCCATCTCTATTATCTTGTAAATCTTGCACGGTAACCTTATCGCCATCTTTACGCATTTTATATTGATCGGCTTTGCCAGAGAAAATCACCGTATTGATAGCGCCATTGCCAGTAATGTCGTTATCTAGCTGATTAACAATAACGTTGCTCGCATTGCTGCCGGTTAACGTAATATCTTTAAGGTATTGAGCATGATGGGTATAGGATAAATTGGCATTCAATTTCAAGCTAAAATCCCCCACGAAACTTGCATCGATTCTGGCGTTGTAAGTTAAATATGGATGGAAAAAACTATTATCCATCAATATCGCGCCTTGTGGATCTTTACTTGCTAAATCGTCACGGATCTTGGCAATGTACATGCCCCACATACCATAATCACCGGGTCTAGCGCCCCAAAGTCCGTAATATGTATCAACGACAGATGCCAAATATTCTTGCGACAAGCTATTTTCGGCCGTTAACTCTTTAACCCAACCGGCTTCATTCGCTGACCATGCCCATAGTTTCCCCGTTAAAGCGTTAACTTGTGCTGCGCGGATATTGCCTTGAAATTCTGGCATTGCGCCATTAAACGTTGCGCCTTGATCAACGCCTATGCCGTAGTCATGAACCAAATGTAAGATTTCTTCAAATGAGGCATCACGATGGTCATAGTCTTGCTTGATATACCATGTATGACCCTCTACTTGCATTTCGCCGTAATACAACGGCTGCCCGCCAAGCTGCGCGCCCGCATTGGTGCCATCATCCACACCATTTAGCAGCAATAAAATGGCGCCATTATCGGCCATTTTATTCGCTACCGCGCTTTTATCTGCGCCATGACTAGAGCCCGGATAGTTGGTTAGGTAGTGCTGCAAAATATTGCGAGAACGAACAATTTGATTATCGCTAATCTCATTTTGAGCAATGATATGAATCGCGCCACCATTAGGCGTATCGACTTTGCTATAACGGTCAAACTTTAGCGCGCTGCTATAAGTGCCTTTTAACGCACTAGGCACCGAAGAAATACCCAAATCATTGACCACTGGCGCTGTTACTTCTGGCGTAGTGTTTATTGTTTTCTTACTGCTGCTACCGCAACCGACTAAAGCGGTACTCATTGCAATGGCTAATAGCGCATTTGTAAAAGGGATTTTCATTATTTTCTCCAAAGCTTCGTCTTCAAATATGGGTAGGGGTGTGTAAGTGCCCTGCCCTAATCAATTCTGTTAATTTTTGGTAGCGGTAATTTTAAATTGCTTAGCTAAATAATTTCCGTCGGGCAATTGCGTTGCCAAACCATATTGAGCGTCGGTTAATATCTTATAAACAGCGCTATCTTTAGCCTTTACTTTTTCTAGGGTATTTAATTGCCATTCATGACTGATTTGCGCTAATCGGCCATCAGCATTCTGAGCCCCAAAAATAGAGGTTAGCGACCAATAAATGTATTCGGTGACCATGCAGCTATAATCACAGGTTTCATCGTCATAACGATACCAAGCACTCGCGGGGTAGCTACTAGGCACAGTCGTGAACTGACCGCCGCGTGCAATGTCCATCGCATTGGCTATTTTAGATCCAATGGCCTCGCCAAATACCTCAGGATAAACACCGGCATATCCTATGTGAGTAATTAGATGCAATACTTCTTCAATTGATGCGTCAAATCGGCCAGCAATATTATTGCCAATGACTACTTCACTCTCATACAGATCTTGTAATGCATCCGATTCAGGAATTGTTGCAAACAAAGGCTCTAACTCGCTTTCATCTTTAACCATGATCAACGTCGCGCCTTGTTCGAGCATTTGCTCTACCACTAATTGGTTATCAGGCACACCGTCTTGATCGTTATCCAAGTATTGCGCCATCACATTTGCCGCATGCAGCATCGACTCGTCTGACGTGGCGGCGGTGCCATAAATTGGAATGCCAAAAACAGCGGTCTTTTTAGAGAATGCTTGCTCTAATGAAGCGCTAGACTCAGAGCCATCCCCTGCTCCCGCGCTATCATTGACATAGGAAACATCATCAATGGCATCAACACAGCTTGTATCAAGTGCTTGACTTGGGTTAGTTAAAAATTGCTGAGCCAAGCTATCAAAACAACTTACGCCCGCGAATAATTGGCCGTGGCCTCCTTGTGGATTGGTGATGTTTTGCGCATTGTTCATATTCTTTGCAACTAACGCGCCCCACGCCGCTGGAGTCTGAGTATCATTTTGACCATTGAGTATTAATACCGGCAGCGTGCTAACAACCGCTTGGGTTTCAATGTCGTTGCTAGGCGTGACATCCCATGCTTTACAAGATGCTTCGTCAAAGCCCATATGACGCATGCTATTGACAGTTAACTGAGTACTTTGCGACCAACCCTGACTATTGTCATCGGCTAAATCGGTGATATTAATAAATGGATATTCTTCGGCGCAAACAGTCGATAATGCCATGGCGATATAGAAAATTTCCTCTTCTTCACCTTCACTCGCTTCATCGTCGCCCGATTCACCTTCTTGCTCGGGCATTAATGCATCTAAGGCTGAGAGATAGCTATTGATGTCCTCTTCAACCGCCAATAAATACGTCATGATGGCAGGGCTTGTCGAAAGCTCAAGTAAGATTTGAATAAATACGCGGCTCTGCGGCGCCATGTTTTGATCGTGCATACGAGCGGTAATATCGTTGATAATCGCTTTAAACTCATCGACTGGGCAGCCTGCAGTATTATCACAATTTTTAATAATTTGATTTAGCGATTGATAGTTGGCCCAAGGGGTATCTGACATGCCATTAACTTCTATTGGAAACATACCATCGAGGATCACGCTACGAATGCCTTCGCTGTTTTCTCGCATAATAGTCGTGGCTAAGCGAGTACCATAAGAGATGCCATAAATATTCCATTGCGCTATTTCTAGCGCTTGTCGTAATACAACAAAGTCCATTGCGCTGTGCACGCTATGATAAGCATTTAAATCAACGCCAGATTTTTCTAACCTTGTTTTACAGGCGGCAGTTTGCACTGGGGTACCTGCTCCGTCATTGTATTCGCTACAAAATAATGCTGGTTTTGAATAACCTGTGCCGCGTTGATCAACTAGGTACACGTCTCGCTCGTTGATAAAGGTCGCTGACTCTACGATGTCAGCAATGCTTGAACTGGCACTGCCTCCGGGCCCACCCTGTAAATAAACCACGGGATCAGCTTTTTTATTTTCCGCGATTGAGGCTAGTTTAATGACGGCTATTTCAATGGTATTTTTTGATGCAGCCTCGCCATACAGCGCATGCTTTTCAGGCACCGTTAAATAACCACAACTAGAACCTGCGGTTAAGATCTTTAACTTCGCTGTGGACAACATATCTTTACAGGCAACAGTTTGATACAAATCCGCTATGACAGGAACCGTTACATCGGGCGCTGTTGGCTTGGTTTTAATGTTAGACCCGCCACAAGCGCTAAGCATAGTACCGGTAAGGATCACTGAAACAATCAGGGATTTATTGGCCTTTATCATGGCTGATTTTCCTTTAAATAAGTAAAATGGCTGGTATTCGAATTACAAAAAATTTGTAATAGCAGAGCCAGTAATCGGTGGCTTATTATCAGCCATTAAAAGCGAGTTTAGGGTAAGCGTATGTAAGAACCTTATTAGTAATAATTTCAATTAGTTAACTAATAAAAACTAGCTAAGCACCAATTTTAATCGACAAGTCTGCTTATTTGCTTACAAAAGCTTACAATCTTACGACCCCATTTTTTATACATTGAATCCTTGATAAAAAGAGGAATCATCAATGGAAATAAACAATGCAAATAGGCCAACAAATATAGCCGCCATCACGCCGATAAATAATATCGAGGCTCAAACAGAGCAAGCTAATGATGTTGCGGCAACAAGCAGCATATATTTATCCGACGAAGGTCGATTAACCTCGCAATTAGGTGCCACCTCAGACAAGGTTGACAGCATATTATTGCGCTATGTCTCGCCAGAGAAAAAAGAGCAACTTAGCGAGATTTATCAAAAACTTGATCAACTGTTCGAAAAAGATCAGCTAACTGCAAACGAGGAAGATACCGCCAACAAGCTGTTTGAACAGGTACACAACATTCTTGATAGCAGCGTCAGTAAATTATCGACTAATGAGCGAGAGACCATAGATAGCTTGGTCAAAAAAATGGATGCTTTAGAGGCTAATTTGCAACAGCTTGATACTAGCGCCCAGAAAGAGCAGAACCTAACGCTGGTCAGAGGCGAGAATGCCAATGGTTTAGGCCTTGAAAAGTCAGCGTCTAAAAAAGCCCTCACCGTTGCTCAGCTTAATGCCCTAAGCGCCGTAGAGTTAAATAAGTTACCGGCTAATCAGTTGAAAAAGCTAAATGCTCAACAATTAAATAAACTCAACGCTTCGCAACTGAACAATCTGTCTCCGGCGCAGCATAAACTGCTATCAGCAAGTAATCTCGAAAAGATAAATTAGAAAGGTAACGCTTAGCACTCCAATCCTGTTAATTATACCAATTACATTAAGTAAGCGTTCTTGTTGTGCGAAGGGGAAATAAACTAGAACAAGGCGCTCGATTGAGTAATAGCTAGCTATTGGGATTGAGAGCAACGCTGTTATCGTTAATTTTAACCAGCACAAGTGGGCAATTATTTAGTGTAATAGGTATTAGGATTGGAGTGACCATTGTTATTACTCAGTTACTATTGATACCACTTATTTTGATAAGCCAAGCTGCCAAACAATACATGCGTCCGTGCCCGCTCGACCATCGATTGCTTAACAATAGTTTCGCTTAACTTTTTATTTTTGTAACTAAAAGCCCTAGCCTCTTTTTGAGGCTGCAAAATGGTGATTTCATCGTTGCTCATATAGGCGAAGTTTTTAGCATATTGCATCATCGCGCGTTGCTTATCACGCGGAATGTGACGGGTTAAATCATGCCCCAGCATTGGATTAATGCCACTCACCCCAATAAGAGATAATAATGTTGGTGGCAGATCAATTTGGCTAACCAATCTATCATCACTTTTGGGTTCGATACCAGCGCCGAAGATAACCCCTGGAATTCTGAAATTATCAATCGGCACTAAACTTGCGCCAGCCACACGTGAATCATGATCAGCAACGACTATGAACAGCGTATCTTGCCAATAGGATGACGATTTGGCCTGTTCAATGAATTTACCCAGCGCATAATCAGCATATTTTGCTGCGTTATTTCGGGTGTTTTTGTCTTCGTCATATTGAGTAATCTTACCGTCAGGATATTGAAATGGCGAATGATTGGAGCTGGTGAAGACCAAGCTAAAAAATGGAATGTTTTGCTTATTTAGTGCTTCAAATTCTCGATGAGCTTGGCGATATAAATCCTCGTCAGACGCTCCCCACGAACCTTCAAACTCAATGGACTCAAAGTCATCTTGATCAACAATATCGACAAAACCATTACCGAGGAAAAAGCGTTTCATGTTATCAAAATGGCTCTCGCCACCATAAACAAACTGGGTGTGATAGCCATTGTTGTTAAGTAATTTTGCTAGCGTAAAGAAGTCACGTTGTGATTTATCTAATTTAACCACGGCTCTAGACGGTGTTGGCGTAAATCCGGTGACGACCGCTTCAATACCTCTAACAGAGCGCGTACCCGTGGCGTATAAATTGGTGAAATTCCACCCTTCGCTCATTAGTTTATCGAGATTGGGAGTTAAGGGTAATCCGCCAAGTTGCCCAACGAATCGAGCCCCTAAACTTTCTTGCAATAAAATAACCAAATTTTTGGGTTTACCAGCATAACTCGCTTGATGCATGGCGCGAGTAGGGAATGCCTGATCATTAAAATCTTGCGCTTTGCTCATGGTATTTTGTCGCACCAAGGCAATGACTTTATCATCGCTCATCGCGCCATAATATTGTGCACTTGGATTTTCAAGACCCATTTGCTTTAAAGCGAATGCGGCGGAATAGGTTGAGTTTAATGTGAGATCGTTTAACAAGTGATCCGTTGCAAAGGCGACCATGGCAGGATTTAACGGTCGATGACCTAGTGATGAGCGAGCGCCCAACGCAACCAAAACTACCAATGTCATACTGATAGCCACGCGATATGTCAGGCCAATATTTTTCTCACCTCTTTGCTCCGAGACCCAGTTTGTTTTAAACAAGCTAACGCTTGCTTTTATTGTCAGTATCACAGCAACTAAACTGATAAATATTTCTAATTTATACCCAGTCCATAACATGGAGAATACTTCTTTGGGATAGATAAGATATTCAATAAGCAATCGATTGGGACGCAAATCATATTCTAAAATAAAAGTGGGTGTCATCACTTCCAGCGACACCAATAGTGAGACACTAAGCACGTACCACAACATTAAAAAATGTCGCAGCATTGCAACACCTTTACCGCTTATATAAACGCATAAACTAAGTAGTATCGGTATCACAAATAAATAACACAGCGCCGAAATGTCAACGCGAACACCATTAAACATTATCGTTAAAAAGTCAGCAACATTGTTCACTCTACCGGCCTGCCAAATAACCAATCCCAGTCGGGAGCAAGACAATATGCTCAAGGCTACGATAAAGAAAACAGCCGTGACCCACAGTGGCCCTAATCCGCTTTTTATGCGCGCTTTGACGACAGTAAATTTAGGGGATGTTAGAAACATAGTATCGCGCCCCAGACCAAGGAGGCGATAATAAAGCTGATAAACACCGCCGCTGAGCCTAAGTCTTTGGCCAAACCAGACAACTGATGAAACTCAAAACCAATGCGATCAACAACGGCTTCAATGGCCGTATTAAGTGTCTCAATGAGCAAAACAAACAACACTGAACAAATGAGTAATACGCGCTCTAACGCCGTGACATCAAGAAATAGACTCACCCCGCTTAATAAGCACAGCAGTACGGCTTCCTGCCTAAAAGCCGCTTCATTTTTTAGCATCCAGTAAATGCCTTTATTGGTATTTCCAAAGGCCGCGATGACTCGTTTTATGCCTGTTCTTTTAAAAGAGTTGTCGGTATTCATGATGCTATTTCCAGTTTGGCTAACTTAAGATCGTGTGCGGTATTTGAGCGCGGACATTTGGAGAAAATATCCAAGTCTTTTTGATAGGTAGAACTACTAATGTCGAGCAAACCGAGCACGCTATGATAAAAATTGTCGTGGCTATAAGTTTGCTGTTTGGCTAACTTTTTCAAACATTGCTGACTTTCATTGCCTTGTTCGGATTGAGACATCCAGACCAGCATCGGAATGTGGCGCTGCTCGGATGGGGCGAATGCATAAGGGAAACCGTGTAAATAGGCGCCTGACTCACCCAATGATTCCCCGTGGTCAGAGATATAAATCATTGAGCTCTTGATATCATTTGGCAATGTATTGAGTTGTTCTATCACTTGTGACAGCACAAAATCGGTATAGGCAATGGTATTGTCGTAGGTATTAGTCAGCTCTTCGCTGCTGCAGTTTTGAATGTCACTGCGCGCACAATCTGGGGTGAATTTTTGATGGTGCTTAGGATAACGCTTAAAATAAGTGGGCCCGTGTGACCCCATCATATGCAGCACAATAACCGTTTTATTGCTGCTCAAGTGCGTCAATTTATTTTTTAGCGGCGTTAATAAAATCTCATCCTGACAATATTGACCATCACACAAAGGACTGTCTTGTTTGACATCTAACTTAATCGTTTCAACGCGATTACACACATCTTTACAGCCATTATTATCCACCCAAAGCACGTCAACATTGGCAAGAGCAACAATATCAAGTAGATTTTGTTGGTTGTCGGCTTCTCGTCTATCAAAGTTGTCACGAGTCAATGAAGAGAACATGCATGGCACAGATACCGCTGTTGCCGTGCCACATGAATACATATTTTCAAATGACGCCAATTGATATTTCTGAGTATGATTATTGGTTGGTTTGTCATAGCCATTGACTGAAAAGTTTTTCGCCCTAGCAGTCTCACCGACCACTAAAATAATCACTTCTTTTTGATCTGGGCTATTATCGCTAGGCTGGGCATCGAGGGTGGTGAAGGTTAGCGCTTCATCAACATAATTATATTTGATGTATTTAACGCCACTCGATATAAATTGAGTAGGCACGATGAATTTTTTTAGATAACTATTGTTTCGACCAACCGCAGCATAATCTTGATAATAGAAAAATAGAATGACAAACAGCGTTCCCAATGCAATGGAGACCAGTTTCATGCGCGACAATAATTCGCTTAAAAAGGATTGGTAGTTAATACGACATTGATAAACCAATAACGCAGGCAGTAGACCGACAACGATAAAGAAAAGTACTAACTCCAAATTGAAATAGGAAAACGCTTCTGCGCTATTGGTTTCCATTGAGTTTTCAATCATGCCGTAATCAAACACAATGCCGTATTGAATTGAGCCGTAAAAAATCATTGAAGATGCTAAGATTAAGATGATTAACATCGGTTTGAGCAAATATTTAACCGAAAACAATGAAAACAAAATTAACATTAGTGCTAATAACAAAACTGGCACCGAAACTAAAAATAACCAGTTAAACTGTGGCAAAGACAAAATCGCCTCGATAAAGCCGCTTAAAAATGGATAATTGAGCACACAGGTAAAATAAAGCCCAGTGATTATTAATAACTGATTGGCGCTTAACGTGAAGATTGGTAGTTTTGGCATATATTGCTCACCATTGACAAGAGTGACGTGGCAGATGAGTCGACTGTTTAAAGTGGCGCTTCATCTATAAATTGAAACGCACACTAGCAGCTGAAAAACCCTTACAAAGTAAGCTCAAGTAAGCAGCTATTTGGCTTTGTAAGCGTGTGTAAGCAGAGGTTTATCGCAGGGAACTTTTACGGTAAGTTTGTTTGGCTTAGTTAAGAGAAAACATAGGATTAGAAATGCAACGAAACAACATATTACTTATTGAAGATGACGCCGAAATATCCCGTTTAACGGCGATGTACCTCGATGTCGAAGGATATTCGGTAACCGTAATTGACGATGGCGCGCTGGCGTTAGCCGCGATAAAAAATCAAAATCCAGATCTTATTGTGTTAGATCTGATGTTACCTGGGCTAAGCGGTATGGAGATTTGTAAGCAAGCGCGAGAGTTTTATCAGCACCCTATTTTAGTCTTAACCGCTTGCAATGATGATGTTAGTGAAGTGAGTTTGTTAAAAATGGGCGCCGATGACTATATCGTCAAACCTTTGCGCCCTCATGTCTTAGTGGCCAGAATTGAAGCGCTATTAAGACGAACCACCGTTAACAATGACGCCTTGCCAAGTCATGCATTAACCATTAATGACGAGACTAACCAAGCCACATTCAAGGGCAAGTTATTAGATCTCACCGAATCTGAATTTAAAATGCTAAAGATATTGCACAGCAATGTAGGCGAAGTCATTTCTCGTGAACAATGCTGCCAAGCGCTAAGAGGCATTGACTATGACTTTAGTAATCGCTCTATTGATATGCGTATTTCAGGCTTAAGAAAAAAACTAGGTGATAACCAAATGCCTTATCAGGTCATTATGACAATCCGAAATCATGGGTATAAATTAATCAATGGCTAAATTATCTATTTCGCTATTTTCACGGCTTTATATAAGTATTTTGTTGGTGATTTTTGTCAGCATTGCCTTAACACAAATCGTGTTGGAAGTGTATTATGAGGAAGAGGATTTCGCTCATTTCGCCCAAGAAGCGAATTACATCTATAAACATATTGAACCGCAATTAGAATTTAACATTGATGTTGCTATGCCGCTGCCAATCATCGAGCTGCCCTTCCCCTTTGAGTTAGATATCAGTGTCAAACTAATAAAAATGACTGAGGCAATAAACGACAAGCAAAATAACGTCTGCGTAGACTGCCAGTTTGTAAAGAGTGTCAACAATATTGATTATTACGAATTAGAAGATGGCGAATGGTTAGCCCTGTTTAAACACGTTAACTCGGTGAACGATTTAATCATTTATCAAAAGGTTGACAGCGAACACCTAGAGTCGAATATTGATTTTGATTTTGATGAAATGGCATTATTACTTCTTGTCATTGTCTCGTCTATTTTAATGGGCATTACTATTTATTGGCCGATCAAAAATTTGCAAACTCAAATTAAGGGGCTTATTCACTCTCATAACGAGTTTGGATTGGGCAATATGCAAGTAAAGGCTGAAACCGATATTCAACAACCATTAGACAAATTGGCCATCAGTTTTAATGATATGGCTCAGGCCATTGCAGCCAACGCGAAAGAGCGTGACATTTTCGCGCAGGCGATCCCGCATGAAATTAGGACGCCGCTAAGTCGCATTCAATTGGCCTCAGGCATTATCCGCCAGAAATCTAACGATGACACTATTTTGCAACTGGCCGATGATGTCGACAACTATGTCACGGACATCAACGATCTTATTAGCCAAATAGTCGAATTCTCTCGTGTTAATACGAACAAAACAGAAGAGCTTTATGATCAATATCAATCGATTAGATTAAAAGACTTTGTCACATCCAGACTCGATATTTTTAACAATCAACAAGGTGCAAAAATAAACTTGGCCATTGATGAAAAAATTGAGATCACCACCAACCCGATTCATTTAAGGTTATTAGTCGACAATTTCGTCAAGAATGCGCTTAATCACGCGCACACTACCATCAATTTGTCGGCAACCGCCGCAAACGCTCATTTCACGCTAATGATTGAAGATGATGGCAAGGGGATTTCGCCCGATGATCGAGAGCTTATTTTTATACCGTTCGCCCGTTTGGACAAAAGCAGAAGTAGAAAAACAGGGGGCTTAGGACTTGGATTGTCTATTGCTAAAGCGGCAGGACGGCGCATGCATGGTGAAATTTATGTGTCGGAATCAAGCTTAGGTGGGGCAAAGTTTACATTCACTAGCGATATTAAAAAAATACTAAACAGACCCTAATTAAACACCAAAGCAACCATCAACAATGCTGTTGATGGTTGTTTTGTTAAGAGTTATAAACCCGTTACGTATTGAGTGCTTGTTGACTCTGGCACCATGATATTAACCGCTGGCGCGACGTCTAATTCACCAGCCAATAACTTCTCAAAATGACCTATCAATGAAGCTTTGTCTGGTGATTCATTATCGCCAGCGCCTATGTTGGTTAAATCAATCATGAAACTGTCGTACATGTCAGACAAATCATTAATGATCTCCATGTTCAAGAATTGATCTTGATTGTAAATCGCAGGGTAACCGGATTTTTGCTTATCAATGTTAAACGAAATGCCCTTGAGATTGGTAATGGTTGTTGATTTGTCGCATGACAGCATACAACCATTATCAATGCGCGGCTTGTCACAACCAACGCTTTGCTGGAAGAAACACTGACGACTTGTCATCAACAAAATCGGGTGATAAATACTGTAGAACAACTTAAAGTTTTCAGGACGCGCTATATTTTTCATCTGTGGACGATTTATCTCGTTAGAAATAAAGGCGCCGTGACAATCGAAATCTTCTTTTAACGCCATTAACGCATAAGAGTTAGTGGTATTTAAGAATGGCCCCGCAATCCACTCAATGCCTAGTTCAAAGGCGCGATAAGCGATGCCCGTATTGTTGGTCACAATAAGCGCTGGCCTAACCTGCTCTAAAATAGTAACCGCAACGTCATAGTCCTTGCCAATTAATACCGGTGGGAACCAAGGAATTAGACGCGGGTTTTCTTTAAACAAATCAATATATTTTGTGCAGCCACGTTTGTAAGCATCCGGCAATTTAAAGTAAATGTCGGCATCGGTAATATCGCCAAGCGCCACGTCGCTTAAATCACTAATCAACAGTGATAGTTTAGCCTGTTCACCCGGTGCTTTCGCATGGTTGACTAATGCAGGCAATTCAACCGCTGGTAAAACGGCTTTGTCGTTGTTTAGCACAACGGCAATCTCATTTCTCAAGACGCCAAGTTCTTTATAGGGGATAGTTAGCCCATCGCTCAGATCGTCAATAGAGAGGTCATCAAGGCTAAAGTGAGCATTGTTAAGCGCCTTAAAGCGCTGCTCAATCACCCCCTTGTCAATGCCTGCTTTATCACTGGCTATTAATGAGCTAGTAGAGTGCAGCACAAAGTCATGCACTATCGCTACGCTATCTTTAGCAACAACAGTGACGGTTAATGTACTGCCCTCTTGTCCAGAGAAGCGTAGGCTCAATGACAATTTATCAATATTTAAATGCTTTATTTTATCGTCAACGGTGGCGTTAATTTCATTTTTATCGTCGTAATATTCTCGAGATGCATCATGTATTTGCACCACTGAGATTTGCTGCGCTTTATCGATAGCATGTTTTTTAGAATTATCACGCGGGTTATCAATAAACATCGATTGGTTTAGATCTCCACGTAAAAACGCATTAGAGAAGTCACGATTAAAGACCTTATAGAGTCGCTCGCCATCTTCTAATAACTCGCCAGTGGCTAAGAATCCGTCAATTTGCTTGCGGAAACTGTCAACCACTGTATGCACATAACTGGCGCCTTTAATGCGTCCTTCAATTTTAAACGAATCAACACCGGCTTCGATAAGCGCTGGCAGATCAAAAAAGGCCGAATTGTCTTTAATGTTAAGCGGGAACTTATTACCCGACTCGGTAATTTCATACTCTTCACGACAAGCTTGGCTACAGCGCCCACGGTTGCCCGAATTACCAACACTAGCTGAAGTTGAATAACACAAGCCAGAAAAGGCGATACAAAGAGAACCATGCACGAACACCTCGGTTAAGGTATCGTTTTCGCGTGCTATCGCGTTGATCTCGGTGATTTCACGTAAGTTTAACTCACGCGATAAGTTTACCCGTGTCGCACCCAGCTTTTTCAAAAACGGAATTTGACCAATATTGTGTGTGGTCATCTGCGTTGATGCATGAATGTCTAAGCTGGGAAAATACTTTTTAATAAGGTTAAACATGCCAATATCTTGCACGATAACACCATCCAGCGTGGTATTAACTAACTTGCTTAACAGCTTAGCTAGCGTCTTAAACTCGCGTTCTAAGATCACTATATTTAAAGTTAAAAATATTTGGCATTGATATTGGTGAGCAAGTCGAATGACTCCAACCAGTTCATCAAAAGAAATATTAGCCGCACGGTTACGCGCATTAAAGGTATCTAAACCACAATATACCGCATCGGCACCAGCAATAATGGCCGCTTTAATCGCATCGACACTGCCACCAGGCGCTAATAATTCAATTTTTTGAGTCATTTGTACAACTTGTTATCTGTTAACTTGAAAGGGAGGATTTTACCCGTATATTTGCTCAATGAATATCGTTAAAATAGATTATTCATTGATAATAAAAACGCTGAGCAAAATCATGACATTACCGATACTTTATTCGTTAAGAAACTGCCCTTTCGCCATGCGAGCCAGAATTGCTGTCTATAAATCACAATATAAAGTGATCTTACGCGACATTGTACTGAGCAATAAACCCAAAGAAATGCTTGAAGCGTCTCCAAAAGGCACTGTGCCGGTATTGGTGTTAACTTGTGAGGCTAAAAATGAGCTGACTGTCATTGACGAGAGTTATGACATCATGTTGTGGCTATTATTGCAAAGCGATCCTAATAACCTGTTGCACGATCATATTGATAATGCGTTACCCGAAATGCAGCGCTTAATTGCCAAGTTTGATCAGGAATTTAAAACGAAATTAGAACAATACAAATGCGCTAAACGCTATCAAGAAGATAGCTTGCTTGCCCGAAGAGAAGCATGCATGCCTTATTTAGCAGATTTAGAGCAACGTTTAAGTGATCAAGATTTCTTTATCTCTTCGCAGGAGAGTTGGGCGGATATTGCCATTTTACCCTTTATTCGTCAGTTTGCCCGTGTCGAACGTCAATGGTATTTACAAGCCCCGTATCCCAAAGTAAGGCAATGGCTGAATCGCTATTTGCAAAGCAAGATGTTTTCCAAAGTCATGACCAAACATCCTTTATGGTTAGACAATCCACAAGCGATTTATTTGGGCGATGAATAGCGCGATACAAAGAAAGAAAAAGGAGAAAAAGAAGAGAAAAAGGGACACCCACGGGAAAAGCACAGGAAAAGGGAAGGAAAAGGGACACCCACAACTAAACCATTGATTTAACTATAGCATAGTTAATTTAGTGTGCCTGACTGCTAATGCTGTCCTATAATTAACTCTGCTAACTATCAACAGCAGAGGTGATGCATGACTCGCGCACGATATTCTCAAATTGATTTAACATCCACCAGCTTTTACCACGTCATTAATCGCTGCGTTCGCCGCAGTTATTTATGCGGCGATGATAAACTTAGCGGGAAGAATTTTGACCACCGCAGACAATGGCTAGTTGATAGATTCATCCTGTTATCTGACGTATTCTCTATTAACATTTGCGCTTACGCTGTCATGAGCAATCACTACCATTTAGTCCTTCAGGTCGATAAAGTAGCTGCCGATTCGTGGTCAATGGATGAGGTGATTGAACGCTGGTATCGTTTATTTAACGGCCACCTATTGGTCGACCGTTATCTGACTCAAGAAACAATTAGTCCTGCTCACTTACAAGCGGTAGAAAAGCTAGTTGAGCGATGGAGAACTAGACTCTATGACATTTCTTGGTATATGAAGTGTTTAAATGAACACATTGCAAGACAAGCCAATAAAGAAGATGAATGCACAGGTCGATTCTGGGAAGGCAGATTTAAATCTCAAGCCCTGCTTGACGACATTGCCTTGTTAAGTTGCATGGCTTATGTCGATTTAAATCCTATTCGTGCAGGCATTGCGCCAAATTTATCCGAAAGTAACTTTACCTCTATTCAAAAACGAATCGCACAATATCAGTCTTATCAACAACAAATCACCACTAAAATCCCAGGTATATCCACTGCTGAACAACCGAAAGCGTTGTTGCCATTTACTGGTACAAATCACACTAAGGCGATCCCTTTTAGCTATACCGATTATTTTGAATTACTCGATTGGAGTGGTCGTCATGTAGACCCAAAGAAATCGAGCTATATAAAACCCAATGAACCGAAAATATTATCCAAGCTGAACATCAATCGCGATGATTGGTTAACGGCGGTTAAGAATTTTAGGCGTCAATATGGCAGTTTCGCAGGCACTACTGAAAATTTACGTTACTTTGCACATCAACACGGAAAAAGCTGGTGTAAGCCCCCCTCC
>JABSRV010000230.1 GCA_013214905.1 Psychrobium sp.
TGTGGGCATTGTGATTTCAGCGACGCACAAGCATTATCTTGCGGAAACAGACATTGCCCACAATGTCAGCACACCACAACGCGTGATTGGTTAGCGCGCCAACAACAAAAACTATTACCGGTGCGTTATTTTATGGTGACGTTTACCTTGCCCTTTGAACTTCGAGGGTTAGTGAAACGCCATGCCAAAGCATTATATCAATTGATGTTTCAAGTATCTGCATCGGTGATGAAGGACTTTGGTCAGCGACAAAAGAAAGGGGAAATCGGGTTTACTAGCATGTTACATACGCACAATCGAAAGCGAGATATTCATCCTCATATTCACATGATAGTGCCCTGCGGCGCACTCGATAAAACAAGAAATATATGGCGTACAGGTGATCCGGAATATTTATTTAACCAACAAGCACTTGCACGCGTTTGGCGAGCACGAATATTGGAGGCAATTACGCAACACGATACGTTGTATTTACCAGACTACCGCCGCCATAAAATGCCCACTCAATGGGTCGTTCACTGTAAAAAAATAGGCTACGGACTGCCAGCCCTCAAATATTTATCCCGTTATCTGTATCGCGGTGTCATCAGTGACAAAGACATCGTGAGCACCAGCAATGGCCGTGTGATCTTTAAATATCAAGACAGTGAAACCAACACCACAAAATACCGTAACCTAGCTGTCATGGATTTTCTGCTGCTGATCTTAAAACATGTGCTGCCCAAAGGACTTCAGCGGGTGCGTGATTACGGTTTTTTACGCGGAAGCGCCAAGGCCACATTATTTAAAATCATGATTATATTGTGCCGTTCACCGAACTGGCTAGCGCCCAAGAAAGTGACTAAGCGAGTAGCAACATGCCCCTGCTGCCAACAGAACATGTTGTGCGTAAAAATCACGTTACGGATTTAGGGCTCAAGCGGTAAAGATAATAACAATAGCTAGAAGGTATTGGAGATCACAGTAATTTATGACAACAGTTAGTTAACTCATTGATATAAAACAGCCTCGTTTTATAGACTAACCAGACTCGGCCTGAATTCATCAGCAGGCTGCGTGCCCATCAAAACAAAATTCACAATTTACTATATAAGGTAGGCTTCCGGGCTTGTCCAACACCCGAATAGGTGTCGGCTGCGCGACACCTATTCTTATTTGTTAGGCTACGACATTTTCATAAGCTTTGGAAGCCATTACAGGAATAAATTCTGTAATGGAATAAGTTACAGCTCCACTTTTAACGAAAGGGTCTGAGTTTAAAACTTGCTTAAGCTCCTGTTCACTCGCATGTTGTGAAATAAGTATCCCCCCTGTTCGAGGTACCTTTCTCCCACCAAACATCAGCTTGTTTGATTTGTATTCTTGTTCAAGATATCTCTTATGCTTATCAGTTAGTTCCGGTGTTATTTTTGCCATGTCTGTAAAACTCATATCTACTAGGTACATATAATTCTCGCTTTTTAAATAGATTAATATAATATCGCTACTTATTTCGTAGCGACACTATACCGCTACTTTTTTAGAAGCACAATATTTATGACAACACCATTACCTAGACAATTAGTAAGAGGATCGAGTTCGGGTGTAGCTATCATGGCTGTTTTTGATCTGCTAGGTCGAAAGTGGAATATGAGAATCATGTGGGAACTTAACTCTACTTCTTTAAGTTTTAGAGGATTACAAAAACGATGCGACAGTATGTCTCCTTCGGTTTTAAACACTCGGATTAAGCAATTAACTGAATCTGAATTGATTTTTACAACATCAGAGGGCTATAAACTAACAGAATTAGGGTTATCCTTAATGAATACGCTTAATCCTTTGAGGGAATGGGCTGCGGAATGGGAAGATAAAGTTGCAAAGTAGCCTAACGCTTTAATTAAACTGCTCGATAGCAAACAAAAAAAGTGGCGCTTGCGCCATCATGTTGTAGAGTCTGCTTTGAATTAATTTGTTAGGTTTGCTTATGGAGATCTTACAGCGAGACTTAACAATTATACCCACTAATGTATCGAATATTACGTAGTAATTCAATCGTTATCATTGTTTTGTCCTTTGTTTTTTATCAATAATTTCGTTTCGCCCACCCCCCAACCAGCTGCGTACCGATAAGCAGTCACTACCTGACTACATCGCCATTTTTTGCATTAAATCGTAAGCTGAACGCTTGATTAAACTCACTAATTTTCCTTGGCAGTGCCGACAACAGATTGGATCTTTTTGCTTGGCGCTAAATTCAGCCCAACCCAGCTCACTTGACTCTTCCTGCAATGGTTGTGAGAGTTCGCGTTTTACGCTGTTGAGTTCTGCGCGTTTAATCGGATGATATAAACCAAAACGTCTTAATGTCATCAATTTTGGTACGCTTATATGATCGAGTAAACTCCAATGAATACATCGCTGTTTAATTTCAAATATTCAGTGCGTTTAGTTTGATGGGATTTATACCGGAATGTCACTTGGTTATTACGCAGGGAGATCAACTGGCTGTTCTTTACTGCGCCACCTTTGATATAACGCGCAAGGTATTTGGCGACACTGTTTCCATGCGTATAAGGTTTGCAACAATGCAACACCCAATCTCTACGACCTAGTTTGTTGCACAAGTTTAACTCGAGTCGATCACTGCTGGCTGTCGGGATCGCTAATTGTTTTTTATTAATACCATTTCGTATTTTCTCTAGCAATTTACCACGAAATATTTTCATTAACACTTTGGCCGGTATGAATATGACCCGCTTAGGGGCTACCCAACTATTGCTGGTATTAACACCGCCGTGTGTTATCAGACAATGGATATGCGGATGGAGTACTAAATTTCTCGCCCACGTATGAAGCGCCAATAGGTATCCAGGTATTGCGCCAAGATATTTTGGATCGCTGCTCAATTTTTTGATGGTTTCATTGACGCTATCAAAGAGCATTTTTTGTAGCACTCTTCGGTTAAATCGCCATAACGGTAACAAATCGTGTGGGATCGTAAAAATCCAATGGTGATGCGTCGTATCGAGTATCAAATTATTGAGTTTGAGCTGCCAGCGTTCGCTACCGATAGCGTGACATTGAGGACAATTTCGATGTTTACAGCTGTTGTACCAAACACCGTGTAAATGACCATTTTCGCAATAGACACTATGCCCACCAAGCATTCTAGTGCGACAACGTGTGATAGCATCGAGGGCTTTTAGCTGGTACAGCGGAAGTTTATGACGTGTTAAATAATCGCCAAGTTTGCTGTTAAGTAATGATTGAACAGTGAGATTAGGCATATCAAAACACTACACCTATACTGTATAAATATCCAGTATTTAAAGTTTGGGCAATACATTTATTCTAATGCATTGAAATTACGCAACTTAATGCCTCCCCGAGCCTGCGAGGCAAATTTAACGCCAACCTAACCTGCGGCTTGCTGGCTCAGTTTTTTGCGTCTCTTTTGCGAAAAGTGAGACAGCTTTAGCCGTCTGGTTTAGGTTCTTATAGTTTGACAGTCCCCTTATTTAAGTAATTTACCTTTAGTTCAAATAAGGGGAATATGCTTCTGTTGGTTACGAATATTTAGGTGCAAACATTTAATGTTTTTAACAAGACGTTCGAACCAACAGAGCAACTCGATTTCTAAACGCATACTCAGGGATTGCCGACCACGACTATCTATAAGACCTGCGAGAAACGAGATTTAGGCACATTCCATTCCTAACCTTACGCGCAGGAGCTTTAAAATGAAAGCATATGATGTAGATGATTTTGATGTTTTAATCGGCATTGATTGGGCGGATAAAAAGCATGACATTTGTGAACACCCAAATCACTCTGATGACTATCACTATTGTGTTATCAATAGTAAACCAGAAGGCTTGCATGACTGGGCTATGGACCTTAAAAAACGTTATCCAAACCAAAAAATAGCGGTCGCCTGCGAACTAAAAAAAGGCCCTTTAATCTATGCCTTGAGTAAATATGATCATCTCGTCCTATTTACTATCAATCCCTCTACCGTAGCGAAATATCGTAAAGCTTTTACGCCAAGCGGCGCTAAAGATGATCCTTCTGATGCATTTCTTCAAGTTGAAATTCTTACTCTACACATGGATAAAATATCAACCATAGAACCTGAATCAGCCTCTATTAGAGCACTTTCACAGTTGGTCGAATACCGTCGAAGCTTAGTTCAAGATAGTGTCGATTTATCCAATAAAATAACAGTAACGTTGAAAAATTACTACCCTCAAGTGCTTGAATGGTTTGGTGAAAAAGACACAATGATCTTCTGTGATTTTATTCTTAAATGGCCTTCGCTTAATCAGGTGAAAAAGGCAAAAAAACAAACATTACTCAACTTCTTTTCTGCTCATAATTCTCATTATCCAGAAATTAATGAAGCGAGAGTTATTAAGATAAAAAATGCATTACCATTAACCGATGACGTCGGCGTAATAGCGCCAAATCAAATGTTGATAGAAGTGCTCATAGTTCAATTTAAAGCGTTACTACAGGGCATAGAGAAGCTAAACAGTGCCATTAATACTTCTTACAAAGCGCAGCGTGATAAACCGATATTTGATAGTCTTCCCGGTGCTGGCGCGAAATTCGCTCCTCGATTATTGGTCGCATTTGGTAGTGATCGATCACGTTACAGTGATGCCAGTGAGATACAAAAATACGCTGGTATAGCCCCTGTCATTGAGCGTAGTGGCAAGAAAATGTGGACACATTGGCGATACAGTTGCCCGACATTTTTAAGGCAAACATTTGTTGAATGGGCCGGCCTTTCAATGCGCTATTCATTTTGGGCGAAGGCTTATTATGATCAACAAAAAAGCAAAGGGAAACCACACAATTCCATTATAAGATCACTAGCTTTTAAGTGGATAAGGATCATATTCCGGTGCTGGAAAACAAATACGCTCTATGATGAGTCGACGTATTTGGAAGCATTAAAGCGTAGAGGATCACCATTATTAAAGTTTGCTGTAACTAGCTAATTTTAACTTGCTGTCCACCTCAGGGCGTGTTGTTACATGCCTACCACTCGATGTGTATTTTGGTTCCAACGCTCACTAAGTCTAGAAATTCATCCATTTCAGTGTTTGTTAATGCAATACAACCATTAGTCCAATTAAAGTTCTGAGTGATTGGCGAAAATAGCCCTAGCCAATTTCGCTGACCATGAACCATGATAAAGCCGCCTGCTGAGACTCCTCGCGTCTTCGCGCTTTCTAGATCCACTGCGTTGGGATAACTGATGTGCATTGCCCGATAAAAAGAAGAATCGTTCTTCTTGTAATCAAGCGTGTATATCCCTTCCGGTGTTTTCTGATCACCTTCTTGCTTTTTGTGTCCCTTAGGATTGGCACCGAAGGCGACATGGTATTCTTTGATGATTTTCCCATCTTCTAGCAAGTACATTTTGCTGGCAGACTTATCTACCCTCACAAGGTCTATCTCTGCATATGCAAAGTGAGAGAAAATCATCAAGATTAAAACGGTGTATTTCATTGTGACCTTGGCATGTAACGAGGCTGTAGAATTAAGTATTCTCAACCCAAAATTTTTATATAGACTGACAATATTAGAGATTACAATGATTA
>JABSRV010000231.1 GCA_013214905.1 Psychrobium sp.
TATAAAGCGGATTGGTATTAACCAATACTAAGCCAGCTCGCAAAGCACCATAGGCAGCAATTGGATATTGGATTAGGTTAGGCAGTTGAATAATGATCCGGTCTCCGGCGTTTAATCCAGAATGTTGTTGTAACCAGCAGGCAAATGCGCGTGACTTTTGCTCGATTTCACTAAATGACAAGGTCTGACCAAGGCAATGATATGCCGGGTTCTCAGCATATTGAGCAAGATTTTGCTCGATGAAATCACCTAAACTATGGATATGAGACTCAATTAATTGACTGTTCATTGTAATTTCCTATTAAGATTGCTATCTAAATTACTGTTATCGGATGAAGCAACAGCAAGGTGCTTATTTGAAACAGCGGCCGCTGCGGGATCATTATTGATATCAGTGGGGTTAGTTTTATGATCAGGTTGTTCATTGCGCTGGCCAACGTTTAATAACCAGGCCATGGCTGGTATCAGCGTCAGAGCGCCTAACATGTTGCATATAAACATAAAGGTTAATAACAACCCCATGTCTGCCTGAAATTTAATGGGCGAAAACACCCAGGTTGCAACACCTATCGCTAGGGTAAAACCAGTGAATGCCACCGCTTTACCTGTCTGATTTAACGCATAACGGTAAGTTATATATAATGATTTTCCTTGCGATAATGCTTCGTTGACCTTGCTGAAAATATAAATACCATAATCAACGCCAATACCGACCCCCAAGGCAATAACTGGCAGTGTCGCTACTTTAACGCCAATCTCCAGACCCCCCATCAATCCCTGGCTTAAAATGGAAGTTAGGATCAATGGCACCATAATACAAATAACAGTGCGCAGACTCCTAAAAGTTAATAAACATAATGAGATAACCACTCCATAAACCCAAAAAAGCATTTGGGTTTGCGCTTGGCCAATCACCGTGTTGGTTGCTGATTCTATGCCTGCATTACCAGCGGCCATCAAAAATTCGACATCTTGCGGTTGATATTGCTGCTTAAACTGCTCAACTCCAGCAACAACAGCTTGTAATGTTTCAGCCTTATGATCGTTAAGAAAAATTAATATTGGCGCCATACTGCAATCTTGATTAATTAGTCCGCTCGGCACCTTCACTAACGAGGCATTGGTCATTAACTGATCTCTATTGAGTCCATACCATTTTAAAGAGCCCTCATTCATCCCAAAAATCCCGAATTTAGACACATCAGCGACAGATTTAACATCTTGAACGCCTGCTATATTCTTGATGTGCCACTGAAACTGGTCGATCATCACCATATTCTCATACATCGAACACTGCTCAGTGGCCGTTTTTGCCATCACCACAAAAAGGTCGGTACTGGTGCTATAGTTTGCGACGACGTAAGCATTATCAAGGTTGTAACGAGAGTCAGCTCTTAGTTCTGGCGCACCAGGATCTAAATCACCAATCTTCATAAATTGTGAGAAATACAGTCCAACAAACAACAAACATATCCCGGCGATAATCGAAATTATAGCCAATGGTGGCCTGGCAAAATTTGCAAATAACCGTTCAACGATCTGGGTCTTGTGCATCGTATTTCGCGCATAATTCAAGCCAGATTTTGATACCCCGATGTAGCTCATGACTATCGGCAGCGCCACTAAATTGGTAATGATTACAATAGCAACCCCAATACTAGCGGCAATCGCTAATTCTTGAATCACCCCGATATCGATAATCATTAAGGTGGTAAAGCCAATCGCATCACTTGCCAATGCAGTAATTCCGGCAATATAGAGCGAACGAAAAGCCAACCGGGCTGAATCAACTTTACTGGCACCTGTCACCGCATGATGAATAACCGCATTAACTATTTGTACGCCGTGGCTGACACCGATCGCAAAAACCAAAAAAGGCACCAACATTGAGTAAGGGTTAATGCCATAACCCAGTAGATTCAAAATACCTAACTGACAGACTACCGCTAGAATGGAAAAACATAATACCGCTAAGGTACTGCGCAGACATCTAGAGTATAGCCATAATAATATCAAGGTAATAACAACGGCTAGTCCAAAAAATGTCACCACCTGCAGTGCGCCATCAATTAAGTCGCCAACCACCTTGGCAAAACCAACAATTCTAATGCTAATTTGATCATTAGAATATTTCGCCCTGATCTTTTGCTCTAACTGAATGGACAATTCACGATAGTCTAATGCCAGTCCGGTTTCAGGATTAATATCTTGTAAAGGTACTAGTACAATAGCAGAGCGAAAATTGTTGCCCACTAGCACCCCTACTTGCCCCGACTTAAGCACGTTGGATTTCAACCGGGCAAGTTTAGCTTGCGAGCCATCAAAATGTTCAGGAATAACGGCGCCACCGACAAAACCTTGCTCAGTCACCTCTTGCCAACGCACGTTGGGAGTCCATAACGATTTTAGGCCGTCTCGATTAACCCCCGGAATATAAAACACTTCATCGGTCACTTGCTTCAGGGTTTGCTGAAACTCAGCATTAAAAATATCTGCGGTTTTGCTCTCAACAACAATGCGCACTACATTGCCCAAACTAACCAACTCTTTACGATAATCCAGATAGTTTCGAACAAACTGATGAGATGTTGGGATCATCTTGGTAAAACTTGCTTCGGGCTTAACCTGCGCGGCCTGGTAGGTTAAAAATAAAATAAGCACTGCGATAATGCTCATCACCACAGCGCGATAATGAAAAACTAACCGCTCAATAAATTGCTCAAATTTTAATGGGGACACTGTCATGTTAATACTCTATTTTAATAATTTTATTATTTACAAAATCACGATTTAATCATCACTATTTAAGAGACCAGGCGGTGATGCCAAATTGCCCCCCTAGCACCAACTCATCGTTTAAAGGGGTTACGCTGGTAAACGCAGCACCCGAAGGGTGACGACGCATGTTAAGACGTTCAAAATCGTTAATATTGAAATCAATCACCAGGCCGCCATGGCCGACTAAATAAACTTGCTGCTGAGAAACAGCACCGCCAAGTAAGCTGGCGCTGGTTGCCAATTTTTTATGTTGCCAACTAGTACCGTTATCATGTGACAGCAATAAATTGCCTTGTAGACCAAAGGCGACAAGTAAATGTGAATTGGGCTGCGCAACAATGCCAAACAAACTGCCAGCGTATGGCATAGACATCACAGTCCAGTGCTTACCGAGATCGTCCGATTTAAAACCAATCCCGTTCTCACCGACTAAAAACAGCCGATCATCGTTAGTGGCCACAACCTGATTCAAATGAAATTGCTGCGGGTTTTCTATGCGATCTTCAATCAGTTGCCAACTTTGTCCCTTATCTTTGCTGATAAGCAAGGTGCCGCACGCGCCAGAGGCAAAAAGTATGTCTTGAGAGGTATGAGTCACAGATAACAATGGCTTATTAGGTCCGGTTAGTTTTTCTAGCTGGGCGTCTTCATGACTAAATATGAGTTCTTCTAGCTGGTAGCTTAATTCTTCACGCTTAACGTCATCTAAAACAGTCGCAATAGTCTGTTGCAATGCGGCAATTTGACCTTGTTTTAATGTTATTTTTAGATCGAGTAACTCGTTGCCATCGAACACCTTGTGCCAACTATTACTGCCGGAAGCGCTGGTCAAAATGACCGAATCATGCCCCACAGCAACCATGGTGCCATCGGACAGCTGAGTAACAGAAGTCAGGGCGACACTCACTGGTACCTTATGTTGCTGCCAGTTATTATGGTTTTTCCAGCTAAAAATATGCCCACGTTCACCAACGGCTACCACCGAATTAACAGAGTTTAGCGTCGCCATTACAATACTGTGAGGAAGGAGTTTACTAATTTTTGCCCTCTGCTGAAGCAATTCAATACCGGGCTCCGCCATGGCAACAGATCCTGACAAAACCATAACGAATGCTGTGGCTGTTGCCAGACAATTGCTGAGGGTAATACGAGTTTTGGTTAACATTAGGTCAACTCTGGAAATGAATGTTAACCTAAGTATTGAAAATAAATTGGCATTTGTGATGTGCCAGACGCGCCAAATGAGTATCTTTGTACCGTCGCCGTTGAAACTACAATTGCAATAATTTGAATATGACTAGTCAAAGTATTGGTGGCGGTACTCACCTGGCGTTGTATTGGTCCAACGTTTAAACGCTCGATTAAAATTTCCAACTGTAGAAAATCCAACAAGATAACCTATTTCACTTAAGCTTAAATGACGCTGTTGAATGTAATCCATCGTGAGTTTTTTACGAGTTTGCTCCAGAATCTCTTTATAACTGGTACCTTGCTCTTGTAACTTTCGCTGTAAATTACGTAAACTCATGCCCATTTGTCCCGCAATTTCCATTTGGGTTGGTGCACCAAGAGGTAAGCAAGCATGGATTTTATTTTTGATAACATAGATCAGATCATGTCGATCTATCCGAGATAAAAAATCTTCGAGCATTTTCTCGTTACCTTGAGTGATCAGTGGGTTAGAACCTAAAAGCACAACGTTAAACTCAGTCAAATCGAAATACATGACGGTTTTATCAGTATTGAATTCGATCTCACAATTAAAAAACTGATTCAGATATGAGGTATCGTAACTAGGTTGAGGAAAAGACAACGTTACTTTTCTAGGATTCAATTCAAAGCCAACTAGTTCTCTTAAAATTTGTACAACAGTGGCAAGAAATGTTTCACTCGATTGCAAAGACATCACATTACGCCCAGTACTTTCATAAAAAAACATGATCATCTCAAAGATTAAATCTTCGCCCTGCTCAGTTAGACTTAACTTACAAGAGTTTGACACAACACGTTTGTATTGCACAATTCGTGCTAGTGCATCTTTAAGGCAACTAGACGACATCATGGCATAACCTAACGCATGAAACATTCCGGGGTGAAAATTTTTGGCAACCTGAATTGAAAAATCATGGCGACCGCTCTGCTTATTACAATAAATTAATAAATCGGAAAATTTATCAACACCAATTCGCACTTCAGGAGCCTTAATCGCGTTGGCGTCAATGTCGAAGGTTCGAAATGCTTTTGATGCATCAATGTCAAAGGCTTCCATTGCTCTTGAGAAAGGGATTATCCATCCGCTGATTGTTGAATAGTAGTCGGCTTTCATATTCATAAAATTACCATTAAGTCATTTTAATTATTAAAACACATTTTATTTTAAGTATAACTCGAATTGAGCAGACCAAATATTTGATTTTCAATTTTTTAAAAATGCATAAAAACGACAGTAAAACAAATATATAAAATAGCTACGCATCCATCGCGATTAAATATCATGTTATTTCGAGTCATAAATAAATCTTCCTATTTGTTCTTCCCAATGTCACGCAATGAATAGCAACCGTCAAACATTTGCACTAAATATGCACAAAGTGATAACGGGTTGGCACATATAGATATATTCAGTTCGACATAATTCACTAAAGTTAAAGCGTGAATCAAATAACAAGTGAGTAACGCAATGTCTAAAAATATATTTAAAAAGGGACTGATAATATCATTGGTAAGTAGCACATTATGTGGAGCACCTGCGCAGGCGGCCGATTTTTATTTTGGCGAC
>JABSRV010000232.1 GCA_013214905.1 Psychrobium sp.
CGATTAAAATAACTGATTGCCCATGTTATGCGTACCATCTTCGGCGGCATAACCTTAAAATGGCACGTAAAACTGGTATTGCGCCTGCCAGGTATCAATAGCATCTTGCGCTTCAAGACCGTATTTCATCATCATGTCACGGTTTTGTGCGAGCATGGCATAGACTTGATTAGTCACTTGCTCTAATGCTTGATACTTTTCCTCAATCACCGCTTTATCTAAAACAGATTGCGCTTGTTCGTTAGTCATGCCGGAACCAACGCCCTTAAGATCAGGATTGATCGTATCGATATACTCGTTACGTTCTTTGGCATGTTTGGCAATGAGATATAAATCAACTTCATCTTGCGACAAATCATCTTTGGCCATGGTGTTGGCTATAACATCAATATGCTCTTTTTCTAGTTTTCGTAACCCTTCACTGACTTTACCGTGAAACGCCTCTTCTGACATGTAAGCATCATTATTTTCGTTAACGGTTAGCGAGCGCTGGATTACATTTAATCGCTGGAATTTATCTTGAACTTTACGGATGAATAGGTCTTTTTTGGTTTCATCGGCTAGCGGGGTTTGTTCTGTTTGTTTACGAAAACTTGGCCCACTGCGGTCGATTGGCAGATTAGGACCATTATTATCGCCCTTGCTACTTTGAATTTGCTTAGAAATGGTTTCTGCGAGGCTGCGAAGCTCTGATTTGCTAACGCCATGCTTCATTAAACCAACCGCTTTAAGTGCCTGGCGTAACCACATAACGATTTCATCATAGATGCGGATCGCCTTACTTGGTCGGTTTTCAATAATAAAAGCGAAAACCTCTTCTGCTTGTTGATCTAACGTTTTGTCCGAGTAGTCATTTTTAACTTGCGCCCAAGTTTCTTTTAAATCACCATTTTGTGAAGCAATTATCTGTCCAATGATTTCGGATCTATCAGCCGATCTAACCACTTGCATGCCGTAATGACCCAAAACTTCATGCCTGATTGTGGCTCTTGCATCCGCCCTATTTTGCAGATTATTGGCGGCAAGGGTAAAAAACCGTCCTTCGTGGTGATAGGCACCTTTGATAATTCCTTCTTTTTCGATGGTGGCATCTGGTCCATAGAATTCTTCCTGCGTATTTTTGACACGAACAGTTAAATCAAGATTACCATTGTATGAATCAATAAACTCTTTGGCAATAGCATTAGCATCAGCAATGCTCATCCCTTTGGGTTTAACGCTTCCTTTGCTAAATACAGTGCTAGCAGCTTCTTTTCTAAATAACGCTACGCCATCGGCTGTGTCTTTAGTTTCCAGTGTATCGAATAAATTATCATATGCTTTATTAACAGCATCCATTTCTGTGGCTAAAGGATATGGGTATTCTGACAGTTTATCACTTGCATCCGTTGATGATTCTTTGACGATATTGGCTAGGTAATCACTCTCAAAGCCTTGTCTATCCAACTTATCGATAACGTAACGCTCGAATGAACGTGCCGCCATCTCTCGCACCGTTCCCCAGTAATCCTTGCTACGATATTTATCAAGCCTGGCTGCTCGCGCAACCATTTTAGTTTCTTGCTCGATGGACTTTTTGATTGCTTTGAACGCATCATAAACTTCTTTCCTGACATTAAAATCATTTGGACCTGATTCTCGAAATGAATTGCTGGTTTTGTCATGGAAGCCAAAAGCTCGTTGATGCTCTGTCATAAAAGCCCCAACACCCATTTTTCCAGATGTAAGCTTATCAACCCTAGCAAAATAGTTATCTAATGCATGAAACCATTCATGGGCTAATGTGCCAGAGCCCATTTTTTTGGTTAAATTAATGACAATGGAACCTGACTCATAATGCGCCATCGCACCGGCTCTCCCCCTAGCGCCAAAGGCAAGTCCAAGCTCACCATTTAACGATAACGCTTTAGGAGGAACATTAAGAATTGACGCTAAATCCATTAAGCCATCATAGGCATAATTTAAATCATTAATCCGTTTATGGTTCTCAACCCAATTACCAAATTGAACTCCGCGAAACCCAAAGGCTTCATCAAACATTTCGGGAGAAGCATCTTTACCGTCCCGATAATCAGCACCAATTCGAGGGTTATTATTTGGGCGACGATGTGCTTTAACGGTTCTCTTTTCTTTTAGCAGCGAAATGAGTTCTTCCTGATGCTCATTAATGTACGCCCTTGCTTGAGCAGTGTTTGAAAATTGTTTCAGCTCAATAAATTTTCTTGAGGCAAGTTTTTTTCCAACAAACACAATGCCTTTTTCCCCTCTTTCAGTCCAAACATCAAACTTTGTGATCTTCTTGCCATTGACGATAGACTCATTCGTGACTTGCTCTTTAATGTAGGTAACTGCGTCCTCAACAGTATCAAAGTGATCCATATTTCCCATGCCACCAAAGCCAGATTTATGACTGGTATTGATAACGACCCACTTGTGAACATTTTCTTCACCACGATAATATGCATACAAAGAATGTGTTAATTTATAATCCCCCAGCGCCTTGATGTTTTGAGGGGGGATATCTTGAGCAATGTTTAATATATGTGGCAAATATTTTATATAGCGAACCTCGCCCGTTGTATCTTTGCCAAGGCGCTCAATTAAAGTATCTGCGCCACTTTCGCCCATTTCCAATAATTGTTTAACGTGATCACGTATATCGGCAACTTGCTCCACCCAGCGTTCCAACTTACCCGCCCGTCTTGGCTTTGTTTTTATCTCGCCACGAAGTTGGGCAATAAATGCTAACGTTCGAACAGGTACACCCTGCTCTGCAAGCTTTTCGTAATCAGGTTGTGGGAATGATTTACTTAATGGCTCGGCTTCGATATCGACTTCTTCATCAAGTTTTTCACTAAGTGTGTATTTGTGTTTGGCGGCACCCAGTAATACCTCACCGAAGTCCTCAATTTTGCTTAGTGGATTGGTCGGTGCTACACTTTCCTTTGTGGGAGATTGCCTCTGTAGCGTTTCGGGCGTTAGGCGGGGAGGACTGTTTTCAGTTGGTATCTGACCGCGAGTGTGCGTCTTCCACATCGTTTTAAAAGCAAGTTCCTGTCGCTTGTTTCGTACTTCTTCGACGTAATAAGTTGTTCCATTAAAGGTTTTTTTGTACTGTAGCAGCTTCTTCCCTGCCTTATCCTGGCCAACAAGCTTAACTCCATCTGGCGCGTTAATAATGTCTCCGATTTTATAGAAATCATCAGAGGTAACGGCTATCTGACCTCGCATATTTTCAGTCTTATCGTCACCATGGCTTTTAAATGTATGTTTAATCGCAGATACATCAACAACATGTTTGAAGCCATCAACATCTTCACCTAGCGTATTTCCTAACTTAACAGCCTCTTTACCTTGAATAACTGACAAACGAATTTTTTTATGGATGTCGAGTTTGCCTTGGGCAAGTTTAACCACATCGTCAGGTGTACCAACCACGGTATTTTTATCAAGATTATAGTTGAGGTCGTATTTATTCGACGTAACGCCCTTTTCGGCTTCAATCGTAGCGAAAGCTTGGGTCGTTTTGCCATTCTTTAGCCAATCTTTAAAGTCACTTATTGGCGATTCAGTTATGTTACCAATGCCCTGCCAATCCTTAGCGTAGTTCGACAAGTAAGCATTTTCGGCATCTTCGATGCTATTGAAGCCAATCATCACCTTGTGTTCATCAAACTTTTTGGTCTTTGGATCAATTTGGTCAATGATAAATACTTCGTTTGAATTAGGATTGTCACCGATAAATACATCAACATGATCCCCTTCGGTGCCTTTGATGTAACCGTAATGATGGTTCATTTTGACCGACCATTTTTGACCATCACTATCAACGCCGCTACGATTAGAGCCTTTCGGATTTTCAATGGACACATCAAGGCCGTTGACTTTTATGTGCGCCATTTTGTAATTACCCGCATCTTTTTGCGCTTGGCTGGGCTCTGGCAAGTTATTCTCAGGAGATAAGGCCGCTTCTTTGACGGTATCTTCAATAGTATTTGGTTCAGCCAATGCCGGTAACGCTTCCACACTGTTATCAACTGCTTTATCCACCGTTTCTGTGGATAAATTTTCATCAGATGTGACAACGACCTCATCTGAGGCCGTTGCGATTGATTTTTGTTGCTCTGTCAGTATATCGGGTAGGTTTGCTATCTCTGGCGTTACTGGTTCAGTAAAAGATGTTTGATCAATAGCTTGAGAATCAACGACCACTTGTGGTGATACGTCATCCGTTGATTTACTCAAATCAATATCGCTATCATCAATTGATTCATTGATGGGGTTATTGTTAGCCGGATCACCTAATAAATCGTCAACACTTGGCGCAGTCTCACCACCTAATGTTTCTTGTAGTGATTGGTTTTCATATTTAGCTCTCTGCGCTTGTGAATGCTCCCGATTAGCTTGCATTTTTTCTTCACGCTGGGCTAACCACGCTTCACGCTCCGTCATAATTTCATCAGCAATCGGCGTGAATATTTCACTATCTATATCGTATTGCTCTTTCATGGTCCTAGCTGCTATTGCAGCCGCCGCCGTTTCATCAAAACCTTGCTTTAATGCTGATTCAATAATCTGCGCTCTGACTTGTTCGATCGCTTGCTCTTGTGGCATACCTTGTTCGACTAGCGCGTCAATACCTTTTTGAGAAACGTCACTGGCTTTCGTCTGCCACTTAATTGCATATTGTGCTGTTTCTGACGCGCTACGCATAACACCACCAACAACTAGTCCTCCAACAAATGATTCCATCAGTTGCTGACCATCTTTACCTAAAATATCCCCCCGATCATTTTTAGCCGCTAAAATATCAAATTCACTAAAATCTTTACCGGCACCCCACAATGCCAACGCTTCTTGACCAAGCTCTGTCGAACCCTCCCAAAGAGAGCCCTTAAGTAATCGTCTAGCTATTCGCGGATCTTGAACTGCATCTATCAGTTCACCTTTGCCATAACGTTTAGCTGTTTTTATCACACCATCTTTTAGAATATCTTTCCCTACTTGACCGAGCGAACCTTTAATACCAAGACGCTCTAACAACATTTGCCCAGCACCAGAACCCATAGCTCTAGCAATATTTTTATCATCAGTAGGCTGTTTTTCATATGCCTCTTGTGACAACCCACCGGCTAAAGTAATCGCACCAGCTCCTGTTACAGCCGCTGCCATATAGGGTATAGAGCCAGCCACCAACTCTCCTGCATATGAACCGAACTTGCCTAGAGAGTCAATATCCTTATAAGACTTGACCGTTGGCGCATAGTCTTTTTGCTGTTCAACATTCGTATCAATTCGCTCTTTTAGAAAACTATTTGCTGCTTTTTCAGCGTTTTCACTCTTGTTCACTTCATCTGAAATTTTACTTTTGCTAGCATAGGGATCTAAACGAGTAGTTCTTTCGCTCGCTACCGCAGCATAATCAGTAACGTCTGTAAGTCCTTTGATAGCGCGATACCCCAGTTCTTGGACTTTATCAACGCCAGAACCAAAAGCAGCGGCCATCCCCCC
>JABSRV010000233.1 GCA_013214905.1 Psychrobium sp.
AAGGTAATGCCAGTGCGGTTAGCTCAATGGGCGCCCGCAGGTTAACATCCATCATCATGCTCAAGTCTGCGGCATTATTGTCGACTACTGGGCCGCGTTGGTGATAACCCGCATTATTAATCAGTATATCTATTGAACCAAACCGCTGATCTGCTTCTACAAGTGTTTAGATAAATTGTGCGCTGTTTGTTACATTCATAACAACCGCCATGACGCTCTCTGGGGCACCTAGCATTAAGGTCACTTCTCGTAGGACTGCTTCACCACGTGCAATGAGCGCCTAAACTGGCAAATAATTTGGCCGTTGCCAAACCAACACCTGCTGTTGCGCCCGTAATGACGACTGTTTCCCCCTGATAATTCATTTACTCTTCTCTGCTATCGACTTATACACGTCATCCTTGAAACCGCAGTTTTATTAAGAAATACGTCCTGTATTTCTCCGACGGGCGCAATAAGCTTAGGCGATTCTATCCTACACGGATGTAGGTACTCAGGTTTTGTCTGGAACTGAAAACCTGCACTGCAATTCCAATGATTTTGGGTCTATGCCGTTATTATTATATTTTGTGTGAGCTCTGGGCTCCAATACTTAAAACTATTCTTACCGCTACCTTTTACCGAGTACATGGCGTCATCTGCATGCTTTATTAGCGTTGACATATCTTGCGTATCGTCAGGAAATACCGCGATGCTAATGCTCAAACTAAGTCGTATATTATCTTCAATCACCGCGACGTCGCCATTAACATTGGCAATTATTTTTTCAGCAACGGCATGAATATCTTGTAAACTTTTGATCTCGGGTAGAATGATAATAAATTCATCGCCGTCAATACGCGCTACAATATCGGTTTCTCGCACACAGGATCTTAAACTACTCGCCACTTCCGTTAATACGTTGTCGCCAGCATGATGTCCATGATTATCATTAACCAATTTAAAATCGTCAATATCAATAAACATTAGAACCAGCTGAGAGCCCCTTCGCTTGGCCTGTTCGATCAGAAAACGAAATTTTTCTAATGCGTATTTTCGCGTATACAAGCCCGTTAATACATCATGATCCACCACGTAACGAAGTTCATTGTTAAGTTTTTCTCGCTCTAATGCATTTTTTTTTAAAGATCACCAACGCTTGGGCTATGTCACCTACTTCATCGTTACGCTCTTCTACTGAAATATTAATCGTGAGATCGTTATTAGAAATATCTAGTATAATATTAGTCATGGTCACTATCGGTTTTGATATATCATTGGCCAACAGATACCCTAACACTGAAATAAGAAACGCCAGAAAAAAGTAAAAACTGGCTTAATGCGTAAACTGGAGCCAGCATCTCTTCTTCATCAATTTCTGCCAACATCGCCCATGTCGTGCCTAAAAAACTAACACTGGTATAAGCTGACAATACCGATACTCCACGGTAATCATCGATAACATAGATACCCGACCAACCATTTAATGCACAGTTAACTGATAAGGTATCTATCTTGGTATTTAAAATACTACGGTGGTTAAAAAACCTTGAATTACTGCACATCAATAAATCGGGTTCTACTAAATAGGTTTCACCAGACATGCCCATGCCTGCGCTGACTTGCATAATGTTATCGAGAGGGAATATTGGCAATTGAAAAATCACGGCGCCAATATAAGTTAGCGATCGGTCAAAAAACACAGTGCCAACAAAACTGGCAGGGTCGCCGCCACTTGGCGGATAGTGTGTAAAATCTGAATAGACTAACGCCCTATTGTCTGCTTGGTCATTAATACGAGAGAAAACCCTAGCCAGTTCACTATCCCGCCATTGACCAGTGCGCAGATTGATCGAAAAATCGGACTCTTTCTTGACGCTATTAAAAATATTGCCAATAGCACCCACTAGAAATAAATCATAAAACGCTCGCGACTTAATCATGTTTTTTAAACTATCATGGTAATAAAAATGAGATTGGCTATATGCAGAATTTTGGCTGTCCGCCAACATCGCGGCGCTTTGTGATAATTCGGGTATATTTATCGCATTATAATGCTGTTGAAGCAGCTTGATTTTACTCTCTGGAAGTGATTTCTACGATGCGCTGAAACTGTAAAGTGCCGTGATTCAAGCAACGGAATTAGTTTTTTTTGAGCTAAATCATTAATGCCCTGCGTAAAGTTAAAAAACGCAATAACACCTGTTAAAAACGCCCAAAATAATGCAAAAATGATCATTATCAATGGGGGGTTTATATTTATTTTTATATCTTTAAACATACCAATCGCTTACAGCTAGCTGCATAGAAGTCCCCTTTAAAACTAAGAGATACTTCTACATCTGTCAATTAAGCCAGTACAATAAACGTTTTCTTGACTAAGTATTGACAGAAGTAGCGCTGGGCGATTTATACGGCGTCTTTTTCTTTACGAACTCCAGGTTTGACCATAATTTCCAAATAAAACGACGCTAACTCTTTTTGCTCAGCTTCATCGATGCATTTGTTAATCCGTGACAAATGGACCACTTCAGCCGTTGCTTGATCTAGGCCATATTTACAATCGAAATCCCAGTAATCAACGCCTTCAGGAAGGTTTTTTTTGCGCTCACGCTTAATATATTTCTTAACTTCGAACTTTATTGATTCAACCAACCTGGCAAGGTTAAGTTTAGGGTGGCTTAATTGGAATGTTTTTTTCATGGTTATCCTATCGCGGTAACAATCAGTTAGTAAACTATCGGCCTTCAGTGCCAATGGTTTATCATTTAATATTCATACAGACCCAACACATTTTTCACAAAGGGTATTGTAAAAAATGTCATTGGTTAACGGCAGGCATTTTAGCCTAACTTTACACAAAGCTCGGCTTTTTATTACGTTTTAGTTCAATTATTTGAAGCAATCTGCTTTAAATATCATTATTTCATAGGGAAATTGGACGTTTTCTATTTGACTAACGGTGGGATGAATTCAGGATCGCAAAAATAGTGCTCTAACAAATCATCTAATTGATGTTCATTTGTCTCTAGCAAGTGGTCTTGCTCAACAGGGTGTTGGTCTGACGAGGCGATAAGTTCGTCAATATCTAGATGTTTTTCTGCTGTATTAACACTACTATTGAGTATTTGTTCGCTGGTATTGTTGCTTAGTACGGCGGTATCGAGTGGAATGCTTAAATCTTGTTGCTCGTCCCAATGTTTGTATTCAGACAGGTTTGGTACTTGATAGGCTATTTCAGTTTTTTTTTCATGCTGGCCTGAGCCCATTTCACTATCATCGTCTAATATGCACAACGATGCATCCAACTTTATCGTTGAATGATCTAACGGCAACATTGAACCATCAGAAAAAACCAATAAGACACTGTCGCCCACATTAATGAGTAGCGATTCATCGACAGTGATAATATCGCCGACGACTAAACAAATTAACTTGTTTTGATCATTTTTTCTAAGTACTTGACCAGACAACTGATAAACAGTAGCTGTCATTTTTATAACATATGTTTTCATTTTTGCAATCCATGCTAAATATACGATTAATTCCTATTAATTCTTAACATATAACATTGGTTATAAAAGTCTACTACTAATAGCCCAATGATTGATCTATCTGATTGCATAACGTTTTACCCAACTTAATGCGCAGGTAGTTATCGGCAATTTGTCCGCACGCGCTATCTATATTAGTCACCGCAGAAATATGAGGCGTGAGCAATATGTTTGGCTGTTGCCAAAATAGATGCTCGGTTGGTAGCGGTTCGGTGGTAAAAACGTCCAGCGCTGCCCCACTGAGCTGACCATCATCAAGTGCTGCCAACAAGTCAGTTTCATTAAGGTGCTCACCGCGGGCCACGTTAACAATAACACTGCCAATAGGCATTTTTTGAAATAGCGTTTGATTTAAAATGCCCCTTGTTTGCGGCGTTAACGGTAATAAACAAACCAGATAATCAACGTCGCTCACCATTTTATGCAAAGTTTCGGCACCGGCATAACAACATACTCCTTCTATGTTCTTTTCACTGCGACTCCAACCACTCACTGAAAACCCAACACTGCTTAACTTTTTTGCCACGGCTTGCCCTAGATTACCCAACCCCAAAATACCAACATGGGTGCCCGTTTTTGCGCGTCTAGGTTTCCAAATAGCCGCCGTTTTATGCTGCTGATATTGCGAGAATCTTAATTTGAAATAGCCAATGGCATGCAATACGTAATCACTCATATTATCAGCAAGTTGTGGATCGACAATCCGCGCAATAGGCACATCAGGTAAAGACTGCTTTAACAAAGAATCAACCCCAGCGCCATAAGATGATATCGCCAGTAGTTTGGGTAGTTGAGGCCATAAATAACTGGGTGCATTCCAGGCCAATACAAACGTTACTTCGCTACAATCTATACCTTCACGCCACAATACAACATTGTACTGGGGTAATAATTGCTGCAGTTTCATCATCAACTTATCGTTATTTCGATCAGGTACCACGACTAACAGGGTCATAAAAATGATTCTCATTGTTGCTTTATTTTCGGGGTGTCCGATATCGAACTGTGTTTTCCCATTTCCGTTCGGTTTTAATCCTACTTACTGAAGTAACGCAAACATAGAAATACCTAATCGCTAGCAAATAACTATATACCATTGATCTTAAGGATTAATATATTTATACGTGAAATCGTTATATATTGGCACGCTTCATGTACGTACTACATTAGATATCAATTAAAACGCCGGCAACAATGCCAACATTTACCAACTTTAATAGGACTTATCATGAAAATTTATAAAGGATTCCCAATATTCGGTCGCGCTAAATACGTTGCATTGGCGCTGCTAGCAAGTATCCATGCCATATCATTTATTAGCTCTATTTTATAATATGCGCTGCAGACTTACTATAACGTGAAAAAAGAAGTTTTAGATATTAACCAATATGTAATCACCATGACTAATTATTAACCAGCGTTATTATGCGCAGCAAAATCATGTCAATTTAAACTAAATAAAAATCTTGAGTAAACTTTATCCATTTTACGTGGTCTAGATAAAATCCCAAATGTTATCATTTACCAATATGGATTTTAGTATGACGATGAAATTAGCCACCCTTGCCTTTACTCTTGCCCTATCCACTATATCTAGCACTGTATTTGCCTCTGTTGACGAAGTGAATAAGGCGCTCAACGACAATAAGTTAGACAAAGCCCAACATGCTTTCAGCGCATTAGATCTGCAAACGCGCCAAAGTATTGCAGGAAAAATCTTGCAAGCAAGATTGTTGTTCAAACAACAAAATACTGAGCAGTCTTATGACACTTTAGAAGACTTGGCGCAGCAGTTTCCAAATAATGTGGCACTACAATACCAATTTGGACTTAGCGCAATGATCATGGCGCAAAAGGCCAGCATATTTTCTAAAATGGGATATGCCAAGGACGGTAGAAAGGCATGGGAAAAGACAGTAAAAAACGATCCTAAGCACCTACCCGCCTTAAACGGCTTAGTCAGTTTTCATTTAATT
>JABSRV010000234.1 GCA_013214905.1 Psychrobium sp.
ATTATCCCAACACGCACCAACATCACCCATACTCGAACGAATATCATAGCCCCTCAATAAACGTCGAAATACTTTGCTGGTGTATTGTGATCCACGATCGCTATGAATAACGAGCCTTTTTGGCGAATTTCTTAACTTATACGCTCGCGTTAAGGCTTTACTTATTAAGTCCGTAGTCATTCGTTTTGCAATCTCCCAGCCAACAATCCTACGGCCACACAAGTCCATGACAATCGCTAAATACATCCAACCTTCACCTGTGCCCGCCCAAACTTGATTAGGGGCGATAGGGTTAAAATTTAAATTTAGCAGATTAGGTGCCACTGAATCACTATAGTTACGTTTCGTTGTCACTTTATATGCCAGTCTCTGCGTGACATACAAATTGTGCATTACCATTATCTTACGGACTTTATATCGCCCAACAGCAAAGCCTTCTACGCGCAATTTTTTCATCAATTCACGGCTACCCAGGCTTTCGCGGCTTTTTATAAAAAGCGCTTTAGCACGTCGATGTAATCGTAATGTTTCAGCCGTAATTAATATGTTCTGGTCTAGCACCTCGAGACACTATTAGGTTCGATGGGGCACAGAATAAAATGGAGATGAAATTTAAATTTTATTATAGTGCGCGGTCATATTTTTAATGCTGGGATTTATTAATGAGATTAAGTTTAAGCCGTTGGCTAGTTTTCTGTATGTTGTTTTGTTGTAATTTTGAGGTCAACGCCGGAGTATCTCTTTATTTGCCGTTACAGATTAACCCTGCTTTTGAGCTTGAGATCGAGCGCTTGGTGACTATTACAAAATATCCAACATTAAAAAAACCATATCATGTCGCGACAATCTTGCAGTACCTTGAACAAGTCAAAAATAGCCACCCTAGTCTGTATAGTCGAATTAATCGCTATATTAAACGCTTTAATCGTCCCGCTGGCCTGAGCCATTATCAGGCGCAATTGCGCATTAGTGATTCGACTAAAAAAACACTGCCCAATGCGCGTGGTTTATCAACAAACAGCGAAGGTTACGTGGAAATGAGCGCATTTTGGCAAATGAATGAATACGTCATTGCCAATGTTGGTGGTTACAGCAATAAACAAAACTTCTTAAATTTTGGTAGTTTTCTGTCTATTGGTGGGAAATTCATGCAGTTTGACCTTGGTTATCGTGAACATTGGTTATCACCGATGCAAGACAACTCAATGATTATCTCTACGCAAGCGGTGCCAATGTTGGGAGTTACCGTGTCGAACGTGGCGCCAATGACTGATTGGAACATGATGTATGAACTGTCATTTGGTCGTTTAAATGAAGTAGACAACATTAAATTTGATGGTGTTAGAGGCTCTGGAAAACCAGGTTACTTAAGCATGCATGCAAGCCTGCAACCACTTGATTGGTGGACACTGTCTTTCAACCGCACTATGCAGTTTGGTGGTGGTGAACGTCGACAGGTAACTTTAACAGATATTTGGAAGGCTATTATTGACCCTGTGCGCAGTGATAATTGTGGCGGATTATCTGATTTAGAAGACTGTAAGAAAGAATTTGGAAATCAGCAAATGTCTATTGGTAATCGCTTTGATTTAAATTTGAATGAAACGTCCTTTAACATTATTTTTGAAATGGCAGCTGAAGACACCAATGATTATTCTAATTATAAATTTGGAAATAAGGCATTTAGCTTGTCGTTATTTATTCCATATTTGTCAGATACTGATTCACTCACTTTAACGGCGCAAGAAATTCATGACGCTTGGTACGTACATGGTATTTATGGTGAAGGTTACAGCAATGATGGCCATAAAATGGGCCATTGGTGGGGAGATGAAAAAGGCCAACACGACAGAATTGGCGCGCAAATAATAAGTGTTCAGTATAGTAAAGAAATATGCCCAACTAGCTTGCTGGCCATAAAATATCACACCATTAAAAATGGTGATAAGGTGACTTCGGGTACTGGTGGTTATCAGCGTGGACACTACTTGCAGCTTGATTATCAATGGCAATATAAAAGCGGATTGTTAGGGCTACATTTATACACTGGCCGTGATGTTAGTGGCGATTCGTTTGCCAGTTTAGCGTTTTCAAAGCAATGGTAATTATAGTTTTACCTATGATGCAAATGCTTTCAACATTGTATTGATACGGCTGTACAACAATGTCATCCCCTAGGTGTTTTTATAGGCTATGTACTAATTAGCTGTTGTGGCATTCGTCCAACAGCTTCGAATAAGCAAATTTCTGAACTTATCGTAGGATAACGCTCGTGCATTCTTCTCCATCCTAAGTAATTCCCTGAATACTTGGTTGCAACACCGTGAAATCATTTCATCCATCCTTTTAGTCTGCTATCGAAGGCATTGACGTTTTGAATATGAAATGCACCTCTTGCTCTAGGGCCTTTAGCTTGAATCACTTCATGCTTGATCCTATTAGCCTTACAAAATGCGGCATATACTGCCGCACCGACAGTACAAAGCACCTCATCTTTATCAATAATAGGGGCTAGAACAGCTGTCACATGCGGAATGTAGACTCTATCTAAGATCACTGTCGCGGTTGATTTATGTCTATCTCTGATGACTAGCACTGGAATTTGGTCATCACTAGTTCCTCTGGTTTTACCCACTCCTTCGTGCTTTCTTGGTGGCCGCGGCAAATGACGTTGGCCTTTAAACTACTCAAGAAAAAAGGTTTCATCCGCCTCTACAATCCCTTCTTCATGTAACGCTTGATGCGTATTAGCGATTGACAAAAACGGTGACGCCAAAGAAATGCTGTCTTTTTGTCAACGCTGCATAATTTGGCTGCTTTGCGAATACTCAATCCATCGATTAGTGCTTGTCCATAGGTTAGCCACTTATCGCGTTGACGTAATCGAGCCAGTGGCGTTTTAGTCAATGGATTACATGTTTTTTGACATGTTGCACACCGGTAACGAGGTAGTCCATGACTTGATCCTCACGGTTTTAGTAACGTTGATTGGCAGTGAGGACATTTTTGTAAAGTCACTTGGACTGATAAGACTTCTTCTTCTTCTGATATCTCTGTTTGCTCTAACCTTAGATGTAATCGCTGTCGTTGATTCGGCGATAACTGGGTAAGCTGCTGTAAAAATGGAGTAAATTGTTGTTCATTCATGAGTGTCACCTTGGAAGCTATTCACAGATGAATTAAGTATGGCACCTTTACAACAATTAACTGGTACATAGCCTTTTTATAGGGATCTTGTGAAACGGGTTACTAAGTTGGTTGGTAAATGACTGTATGAGGTCTCTCATAAAGAGACTTTGCAATATCAAACCTAACTGTGGCAATATTCATGAGCGGTCCTTCTTATTTTCATTGATGTGACTTTCTAATCTCATTATGGCGCATTGTGAGACCGAGATTAAAATAGGATGAGTCGATTCTATTATCGTCTAGTTTTTATCGAGAATCTTGTAGGGCATGTAACTAAGTTGGTTGGTAATTGGCTGTGTGAGGCCCCGCATAAAAAGACCAGCGGGATGACGTTTTTTTGCGACTAGCGGGATGACGGGGTGGGTTGATTAGCGGGGTGACTGGGTCGGTTCGACAATAGACTTTTTTAATGAAATTTTAGCTAGAATTATTATAATGAATACTATGGAAAGTATATTAAAATATTTGGCTCTGCAGTTTGCTGGGCAATCAATTCATTCTCATTTTGAGACGGATCTTAAGCGTTTCGATAAATATTCAATATCCGCCTCTCAATTATTTTTTGATTATTCAAAGCAAAATTTGAATGTAGAAGTTATTTCGACATTAGTCGCTTGGGCTGGCGAATGTCAATTGTCTGAGCAGACAAACTCCATGTATAGTGGCGTTAAAATTAACAACACTGAAAAACGAGCCGTTTTACATACGGTGTTACGAGCGCCTGCGAATATTCAAAAACAGGTACTTGGTGAAAAACTAGCAGATGAAGTGGCGCAAACTGATGCGCGGATGATTGAACTAGTTACTGCGCTACATGCGGGAGAGCTAACTGGTTTTACTGGCAAAGCCTTTTCTGATGTTATCGCGATTGGTATTGGTGGTTCTTATTATGGGCCGAAGGTGTGTGATGAGGCCTTAAAACCTTATCGACAAGCTTCTGTACGCGTACATTATTTAGCGAATGTCGATGGCATTACGGTGACAAATAAGCTTCAAGGGTTAGATCCCGAAACGACGTTGGTTGTTGTTGTCTCCAAAACTTTTGTTACACAAGAAACGATGCTAAATGCTTTGGCTGTTAAGCAATGGTTGCTTGAGAGTGGCTGTAGTGAAGGGGATTTGTTAGGACATTTTATAGCGGTGACAGCAGCCTCTGGCATAGCCGAGGATTTTGGTATTGCCAAGCGTAATATATTACCTATGTGGGATTGGGTTGGTGGACGTTTTTCATTGTGGTCTGCGGTGGGTTTCCCATTGGCTTGTGATATTGGTATGGAGAACTTTAAATTGTTGCGTGAAGGTGCTTATGAGATGGATTGTCATTTTGTTGATGCGCCTTTTTCTGAGAATATTCCGGTATTGTTAGCGCTTATTGGTATTTGGAATCGCAGCTTCCTAGGTTATGAAAGTTTGGCTGTATTACCATATGACCATTCGTTACGGTATTTACCCGGTTATTTACAACAACTAGATATGGAAAGTAATGGCAAGCGAGTTGATATTAATGGTGAAGTGCTTAAGTTAGCCGCCGCACCTATTGTGTTTGGACAGGAAGGGACGAATGGACAACATGCCTTTATGCAAATGATGCATCAAAGCCATACTACAATTCCTACCGAATTCTTAGTGCCAATGCAGGGGCATAGTAAATACACAGAACATCATAAAGTTTTAGTCGCAAATTGTTTTGCGCAAAGTGAAGCGTTGATGCAAGGTAAAACGTTGCAGCAAGCATTTCAAGAGCTGATTGATGGCGGTATGGCTGATGATGAAGCTAAAGCTTTAGCACCGCACAAAGTTATGTCTGGTAACGTGCCAAGTTCAACGATTACTTTTGACAAACTGACTCCTAAGGTTATGGGCAGTTTGATGGCGTTATACGAGCATAAAATATTTGTGCAGGGTGTGATGTGGAATTTGAACTCGTTTGACCAATGGGGTGTAGAGTTGGGCAAGCAACTTGGCAGCGCTGTGCTGTCTGTTTTTGAGGGCGGTGATGACAGTAAGTTATCTGCGTCTAGTCAGGGGCTTATTAAGCGCTTTATGGATAGTGAGTAGGTTGGTAAATGGTTGTATGAGATCCCGTATAAAGAGACCAGCGGGATGACGGGGAGGCTGGAGACCAGTAGGATGGCGGTGTGGGGGCGACCAATGTGATGACTGGTTATGGCTAGGCCGTCAGCAATGTCATCCCCTAGGTGTTTTTATAGGATATATTGAGAAGCGAGTTACAAAACATATTCGCGAAAAATATGTTGAAAAAGTAT
>JABSRV010000235.1 GCA_013214905.1 Psychrobium sp.
GTTTATTGGTATGCTCCCAGTGCTCAGTTAAAATTGTTTTTGGATCGCATTAGTGATTTCTTGAAAATGGAAAAAGATCTAGGGCGTCAATTACGAGGTAAAATGGCCGCAACATTATCCACTGGTTATGACCGTGATGTCGCCGATTGTTTTCCTGAAATATTCAGGCGCACGTTTGGTTATTTATCCCTAGACGATTTAGGATTTGTTTATCAGTCTTGTCAAAGCGAGACATATCAGGTTCAAAATAATTTGGCGTTAAATGCATTGGTTACGCAAATTAAACAACGTGCTAGCGCTTTAGTCGTCGTTTAAATATATACCCGTGCTACTTGAAAATTCCCGCTGAAATCACGCATTTCCAAGTGGCACGGGTATAGTGCATTTTAAATGCTGAAAGGCAGAGCTTTATGGATTATTTTGGCAACTTTACTGACAATCAACTAGACGCGCTAAATCAGGGCGATGATGTGAGCTTAGTCTTTATCGCACAATATGCATTGTGTAGCGATGATATATGGCTGCAATGTCGTTTTGACAATAATATTCATCCAATTAGAGTTAATGCTATGGTGATTAAATGATCTCAATCAATCCAAATTGGCGCGTGCTTACTATCGGTGATGGTGATCTGTCTTTTTCGGCGTCACTCAATACTCATCATCAAGTAAGCCACCTAACAGCGAGTATATTTGACGATATCGACTCGTTAGAAAATAAGTATGGCCGGCATCATTATCAGCACTTATTGGACGCTGGTTGTCAGGTGCTTAGCCAATTTGACGTGACCAATCCCAATTCATGGCAGGGACTGAATAAAAACAGTTTTGATTTGGTTATTTTCCAATTTCCATTGATCCCTAATGACGGTAGTAAAGAGCAGCGTGAACAGAACCAACAATTTGGCGGTGAAAATAGTCGCAATAGAATGTTACTGCGCCAATTTTTACGTCATTCATTTAGGTACTTTCTAGCCGCAGATGGCGCAAGGCTATGCATGATTAGCTCTAAAGACGTCAAACCTTATCGACAGTGGGACATTGAGCAGGCATTAACTTACCAGTTAGATATAAGCTACCTTGGGCAGCAGCCTTTCTTATTTGAGCAATTTCCAGATTATAAGCTGCGAAATGTTGACCGTGATAAATTTGTTAAAGAGACGCAGGCCATTAGCTATTTCTGGAGTGATATCGATCATCAATCAATGTCAGAACAATTACAATGTGCAGATTATTTAACGGCTGAAAGGGATGTTGATAATGTCACTTATTGTGCAATGTGCCGCGTTGGCCCTATGAAAACTGACATCGATCGCCATGCGCACGATGGCTCGAAGAGGCACCAGCAGATGCAGCAGTTCGAACAACAGTGGCTAAGCTTACTAGCATCAACTAGTTAAGTTTTGCATAGACAATATTTTGGTTATTTCTTTGTTTTTTTCGGGAGCGATAGCGCACAAACTATTTGTAATGAGCTGGGCGTCGAGCAACGTTAGCCTATCGTGTCTGTCTGCAGGCCGGGCATGTTGCATCTCATGGTCTAATGCAGCGGCGTAATAACGAGCAATTTCTAATACCGAGTTTGGCGCACGACTTGCCGCCGCTGTTGCCATTTCAACGCGTAGTTCTGGTTGCGACTTGCTAATCTCTTGGGTGATTTGTAGCATAATCGAAGGCGCAACTTGTTCAATGATTTCTAATAAGCGTAATACTTTAACACCTTCCACATTTGCCACCGCACTAGCGACTTCAATGCCTTGACCGGGATCGTTAACAGCAACCGCTTGTGCCATTTTTACTGCGGCCGCAGGGGAGAGTTGTGCTAGCTCTTGCGCGGCCTGCGCTTGATTCGATAACATACTATCATTGGCATGGTACTGGGTGCGGGGATCAAGTTCAGACGATGTTTGCGTTAACACACTTTGCATCACATAGTTTTCTTGCTCGTCTGCGGGTAACGCTTTACTTACATTCATGCGGTAAATGACAAATGCCGCCAATAACATTTCGATGGCGGCGATGTAATAAAATAACGAGGCGCTGCCAAACGTTGTCATCAATAGCGAGGCTGAGTAAGGGCCAAGCACGCCACCGATAGACGAGATAAGGATCATCGTACTCATCGCCGAGACCATTTCACTTTGCTTCAACTTGTCTAACGTTTCGGAAACGCCAAGTGGATAAATACAGGCTAGGGTACCACCGGTTAATAATGTCGAGAGTATTAGTGGCCACGCTAAACCGCCGCTGGCAAATGAGGGTACGGTGACGCAAATCAGAATAGAAAAGCTGATCATCGCTAATAATACGGTGCGTCGGTCGTACTTGTCAGACAAATAACCGATGGGGAACTGCATGGCAAAAGCGCCAAGTATCGAAAAACCCACGTATAAAGACAGATCGAAACCGACAATATGATACGTCTTGGCAAATACTGGCAATAGATTATACATCGACGAGTAAACTAAGCCGTAAATGAAACAACTCACTACGCCAAGAGGGGAGATAAGGCTTAACCGTTGTATGGACATTACCGTCACATCTTCGACCACTGGGCCTTTATGTCGGCTCAATGCCACTGGTACCACCGCCATGCATAAAAATATGCCCGATAATACAAACAATATGCTTTCACCTGGATCTGCAACATTCATCAGAAATTGGCCACTAAATAAGCCAAGTAAAGCGGTACCATGATAAACCGACAATAACTTGCCGCGATTTTGTTTGGTTGCACTGTCGCTTATCCAACTTTCCATCGCGGTAAAAGCACAGGCGTTACAAAAACCGAGCACAATGCGCATCGCGCCCCATAAAATAGGGTCTGTATACAAACTGCAAATCAAAATGCTAACCGAACTTAGCGATACACAACCTGCAAACATCCGGACATGACCTGCTTTTTTTATCAAATCTTTTGAAAAAATAGCGCCAAGTAACATGCCTAAAAAATATAACGAGAGCACCAAACCAATAGTTTGTGTATCAACCAGATCCAAGCCCATACGCACTGGTAGTAAGACGTTAATCAAGCCATTGGCAAAAAATAAAATAAAGCAGCTAATAAACAGTGAAATAAGTGCAAGCAATGTGCTTTTCATGGGGGAAACCTTTGCCTTCAAATGTGGTTGAAATTTTCCGTGCAGCATAGATTATAATTGCCGCTGTAGCATCCTTTTTATTTCATTTGGCTGGTTTTTAAATAAACTAATGCATTGCTGGCAAATACAGCGACTATTTATTTCATCAATGGGCAATAAAGCAAGTAATTGTGCTGGGATTTCTAATGTCATACACCAACAATTTTTAGCATTATTTGCTCGGCAGGAATTTACTTGTCGACATATTGGGCAGTGTAGCGCAGATGAAACTGCATTGATGGGAATAATCGTAGAGGGCATAGTTGTTAATGTGTCACGTGATGTTTTATTGGGTTGAATGTCACTATAACAGGCAGGGTTGCCGGGTGGAAATTATTGAGTATTAGAGCACAACCTGTCATGCTTCTATTTCTCTCATTTGTTTATAATGGTCATGATGTAACCCCCCCATAGGTTTTCGGCCCAAGGTAACATTATGCTCAGCACCATTGCGTTTTTTGCGGTACCCACTCTACTTATTATATCTGTTGTTTTTTTGGTGTTTGATCGTAAAGTGAAAGGCGAGATTGAACGAAAAAAGTTAGCTGTCGGCAATTTTATAGATAGCATCAAAGTTGTTTTCAAACAAGACATTGAACAAATATGCCAGACCTATGAGATCTCCCATGGCGAACGAAATCAATTATATCGTATCGCCAATAATTTTTTTGTGTTTCATACGGTCAATGAAATCAATGCAATCTCGTTTGAAAATAGAATGAATTTAGTGGCAAATGCATTTTTGACCATCGATAATGAGGCCACGCAAGGTTATGATAAAAATATTATTGGGCAAACGATTACTGATTTTGCAAAAGCTCTACCGAAAAATGCGAGGGGTTTTAATATCGCCTTTTACCAAAGTGAGTTAAATGTACTGATTCAATTATTAGAGTTGCCCGCGCCTGAGGTTGACGAAATCGACTCAATTGATGATGAGTTTATAGTAGACAAAGGCTTCTCTAGTTTTACAACTGAAACTTATTTAAACACAAATGGCGATACACAGCAGCAAACTGAACAGGCGCTATAATTGCTGTTAAAGTTGGTGGTTACGTATTAGATACGGTAATTTTGTTCAACCTTGCAAATAGGCTCTTGTGTGGCCAATCCAACGATGATTTCAACCATAGGCGAATAACATTCACCATCACATTCAGTGAGCTAATACCAATTATATTAATTAAGGGCTCACTTGTGCTCGATAATATCCGTTTATCCTACGTTGTTCTCATTCCTAATATAGCTAGCTATTAATCAATCGTGCGCCTTGCCTAAATTATTTGTCTCCACGCACAACAAGATTATAAATTTAATGTAATACCCATTGTATTATTGATGTGATCAAATCGTTAGTGCAATTGGTATGAGACGTAAAATGACCGCGTAAGAAGACTGTTTCGACATTTGTGCGATGAGCGACCATAGTAGTTCCAAGTAAAGAAAGAATACGGCATATTGTGGCACCATTGAAATAACCATAACCAGGTAATGTGTGTTCGCGTTGTTTTTATGCGCAGTTAGGGTGAATAGTAGTCGCTTGAACGTTTTTAAACAAAAAGACCTTTACCTTCAATATGGCTTATGTATAATTCACCTCGTTCGCAGGGGTGTAGTTCCAATTGGTAGAACGGCGGTCTCCAAAACCGACGGTTGTGAGTTCGAGTCTCTCCACCCCTGCCATTATTTAAAAAGCCTGATTATGAAATTCATAATCGGGCTTTTGTCGTTTCTGAGGGTCTCTAAGTGGTTAGATGCTGTTGCTGTTCATTGTCGGAATTGATATTAGTTGAAAGATCAACTATTTGATAAAGCGAGCATAAGCAGTATCAATGCTACTCCAAAGCCTCGATCGTAAGCGAACATCTCAAGACTGTGGTATTAGGAAGTTCGCCGCAGTGATGATTTTACGCCATACAGCTGTTAAAGTAGGAGCACTTTAGTACAGTAGAACCAATGATTAATTGGATAAAACAAACGCAGAAACACGCGTTGATAACTGATCCGATAAACTTTTTAATTGCTCACTGGCGGCAGATATAGTATCCGTGAGGGCTAGAGTATCTTTTGCAACCGACATGATACTTTGAGTGATATCTTTGCTTACAATGCTTTTTCCGCTCTAACGATGTGGCTATTTTCGCATTCATTGAATTAACTATTTCGCTCGATTTCTTAATATCCTCTAATGAACTTTCAACATCTTTACTGCTGTTGACACTTAATAAACAACAAACGTAGAGTAATAGATACGGTTTACCATATCCAAACGGTTAATGGCGCGATAGCTCATTTTAAA
>JABSRV010000236.1 GCA_013214905.1 Psychrobium sp.
CATGACATTAAAACCACGATAAAAATCATCGTTAGTAATATTCTCTAAAGAGCAAAATGGCAATTTAACACAGGCCATTGCCGCATAATTTGACGTTAACCAGCCGCCTAAAATAACTTGCCCAATGCAAAGCAGCAACGTTAACACGGCAATCCTTTGACACCATAAACGCATATGTATTGACGAAAAACCAATATCGCGGTTTCTAAAATACAGTCTTAAAAAGAGTAGTAACAAGGTGCAAAACGTGGTGAAACCACCAATCAAATGTCCGGTAACAACTTGCGGCCATAACTTGAGTGTTACCGTCCACATGCCAAACAAACCCTGAGCGATGACCAAAGCTAATAAAAATAACGCATGTTTTACTGGATACTCTTTATCTTTGCGTCTATTTAAAATACTGAGCGCCAAAATGATAATGCAAAATAAGCCAAGACTTGAGGCTAAATAACGGTGGGTCATCTCCGGCCAGGTCTTTTCTAAATCCACCGGCGTATCAGGAAAGTTAACATTGGCGCTGCTAATTTCCGCGCCGGCTTGCGGCGCCCAAACATGGCCGTAACAAAGCGGCCAATCTGGGCAACCTAGCCCCGCATGCACCAAACGAGTGTAGGCGCCAAGGGCTATCACAATCAATGAAAAACATGTGGCAATTAATACCAGCGTTTTTAAACGTCCATCTTGATTTTGTAAGGCATTCACCGCTAATAATTCCCTTTAATGCAATATCTTAAACTATCAAACTAACAGATAATGTCAAAAAAATGAATGTAACTATTGGGCGTCTTGCCATTGGTCACCATTGTTGTTATCGAAAGTGCTCATTTATGCGTGACGAACAGTTATAAGTCGGCACAATAGTTACTAATTAATTATCCTTGTTATTGGTAATATCAGGGCGACAGTGATAGTTTTAGCCAACAAAAATAATAAGATAAAAAGGGACAACCCCATGAACAAAACAATTATCGCCGCCTTGTTAAGTACTGTATTGCTAAGCACTGCCGCGTTCGCACACACCGCGGCTTTGGCGCACAAAGACAACACATTAGTTGATATGCGCAGCGCTCTAGACAAAGCGCCGCGACTGCAAGCCTTAAACATTAGTGATAATGGTGACATTTGGGCTAGTGGCACCAAAGGCACCGTTGTAGTTAGTCGCGACAAAGGCGTAAGCTGGCAACAAATAAAGGTAGCGGGCAGTGAAACACTGCAATTTCGAGATATCTGGGCCAATGGTCACGACATTTATTTGTTAGCCGCAGGCGAAGCTGAAAAATCTCGTTTATATCGCTCCTCAGACAACGGCCATCATTGGCAATTGCAATATACAATGGATCACCCAAAAGGCTTTATCAACTGTTTCGATTTTTGGGATAAAGACAACGGCATCGTATTTGGTGACAGCATTGATGACAAACTGTTCATGTTATCAACTCAAGATGGCGGCAAGCATTGGCAGCGCATCGCTAATGCACCTCAGGCACAAGAAGGTGGCGAAGGTGGCTTTTCTGCTAGTGGCAGCTGCGTTAGAATCTCAGGAAATAACGGTGCATGGGTAGTAACGGGCGCGACTAAAAATGCTCGATTATTGCAAACTAAAGATCGTGGCCAATCTTGGTTAACCAATAACATGTTATTTCCCAAAGGCAGCACCGCCGGTATATTCTCTGCCATGCCACAAGATAATTGGTTATTTGGTGGACGCATGAAAACTAAAGATCTCAGTGCGAAAGTGACCGCGCTGCATAAAGAACAAAGCATTTGGCAACAAGTTAAAGGGCTGCCTTTTGAAGGCGCTATTTATGGCAGTGCACGATCGAACAATAATATCATCTTAGTTAATCCTGAGGGCGCAGCATTGAGTAAAGATAACGGCAAGACGTGGCAAAAAATTAGTCAACATTCTTATTGGGTGGTGGAATTTGATCAACAAGGTAATGCTTGGCTAGCTGGTCCCGATGGCCGGATCAGCCAATGGCAAGAAAACTAATTTTTAGGGGGGAATAATCGCTGCACGAGCATAACGATTAACGCTAGTGCACACCAACAAATAAGCAGTAAGCCAATTAACAATGGAAATGGCAATACATTCAATATCATTAAAACGATAAATACTAGCACTAGGGCGATAAAGAGATAATGACTGGCAGGGCGTTGCATTAATATTCCTCCTAACCTAACGGCCAGAAGTAATGAATGCCTTGCAGACAAATGGCTGCAAAAATACCGGCCAATACATCATCGATCATAATACCAAAACCGCCTTTAACGTGACGATCTAGCAATTTAATTGGCCAAGGTTTTAAGATATCAAAAAATCGGAATAAGGCGAAACCGACAATCACCGCAGTCCAGCTAACTGGCGCCGCGATTAAGGTAATTAACATGCCGGCAACTTCATCCCAAACAATCGCGCCGTGATCATGCACTTGCATATCATTAGCTGCTTTGTCACAGATCCAAAAACCAACAACCGTAATGACTAGGGTTATCAGCACAAAAGTCAATAATGGTAAATCCATCATCAAATAATATAGAGGGAATGCTGCGAGAGTTCCAAAGGTGCCTGGCGCTTTAGGTGCTAAACCCGAGCCAAAACCTAGCGCCAAAAAATGCACTGGATTAGATAACGATAGTTTAGCTAACGCAGGATCTTGATGTTTCAAAAGTGGCTAAATCCTTTAAATTCGTTGCTAATAACTTTATTATTACTTTCAAATTCAATGCCTTCACCTTTTTGCATCTGACCTATACAGGTAAAGATCGTGTTGCTGTGTTGCAACACACTCTCGACACGGCCTAATGCTTGTGGTGAAACAGTAAAACACAGTTCGTAGTCTTCACCGCCACATAACGCAAATTTAATTGCTTGCTCGGGTGTGGCATTGCGTAGTAAGGCTTCTGATAACGGTAAACTATCAACGTCAATCACTGCTTTACAGCCAGACTGAGTCGCAATATGTTTGAGATCTGACGCGAGGCCATCAGACAAATCAATCGCTGCACTGGCAAGATTACGTAGTGCTTGCCCCGCGACAAGGCGCGGCGTTGGATAATATAAACGATTAATTAGTGTTTCTTTGTCATCACCATTAAGCGCGACACGGCCATATAACGACTCAACGGCAATAGCCGCATCACCAAGATTGCCGGTAACACAGATCCAATCACCGATACGTGCAGTACTGCGGGTGAGTTGCTGACCTTTGATGACTTGACCTTGCACCGTTAATGTAATGCTTAACGGCCCTTTGCTCATGTCACCACCAATGAGCTCAATGCCGTAATAATCTGCGGCTTTGAAAAAACCCTGACTAAATTGCTCAACCCAGGTCTCGTCAATTTCAGGCAAGGTTAACGCCAAAGATACCCAACTAGGATCAGCGCCCATGGCCGCCAAATCACTAAGATTAGCCGCCAAGCATTTAAACCCTAAAGCAGCAGGAGGCATATCAGCAAAGAAATGCACACCACTAACCAAGGTATCGGTTGATACAGCTAACAATTGATCGGGATTTGGCGCAAGCAGTGCACAATCATCACCAATAGATTTCACCACGTTAAACCCTTGGGTTTGACGATTGGTAAAATATCGTTCAATTAACTCAAATTCGCCACAAGCCATGACTAAACAGCTCGACTAGACATTACGTAAACGAGCAAGAGTCTTGTCTAAAACGCCGTTAACAAACTTATGGCTGTCATCGGCAGCAAAGGCTTTCGCTAATTCAATCGCTTCGTTGATAACCACTTTGTACGGGGTATCAAGTTGCTCTTTTAATTCATACGTTGCTAGACGCAAGATAGCGCGATCAATTTGATCAACGTCATCAGCACCACGATTTAGATATGGACGATATGCATCGTCTATCTCTACGCACATCACGGTAACACCCGTTAATAGCGCTCTAAAGTACTCAACATCAACCCCTTTGATATCTTGATTTGTCAAAAACTCGAGCTCAATATCACCGACATTATTGCCAGATAACTGCCAAGAATAAATCGCTTGCAAGGCAAGGCGACGGGCTTTACGACGTTCAGATGGTTTCATATCTTTTCTATTTCCTAAGTATCTATTTTAAAATGTGCTGCGCTTATAGACTATCTAAGCCGCGCATCACATTAATCATTTCAAGGGCGCTAAGCGCCGCTTCGCCACCTTTGTTACCGGCTTTAGTGCCAGCACGTTCTATAGCTTGCTCAATGGTATCAGTAGTTAATACACCAAAGGCAACAGGCACGCTATATTGCATCGCAACTTGGGCTAGGCCCTTATTACATTCACCAGCAACAAATTCAAAGTGAGGAGTGCCGCCACGTATTACCGCACCTAGGGTAATAATCGCGTCAAACTTGCCTTTTGCTGCTACTTTTTGAGTGGCTACAGGCAATTCAACTGCACCAGGAACACGAACCAAGGTGATGTCATCTTCCGACATGCCGCCAACACGTTTTAGAACATCGATAGCGCCAGACACTAACGAGTCAACGATAAAGCTATTAAAACGTGAAACAACAATCGCCACTTTAGCGTTTTCTACCGCTAAATTACCTTCGATAATTTGCATGAATTGACCTTATAAAGAATTTATTTTGGGATAAATATCATAGCCCCCCAAAAAAGTGCGGCCATGATAACACAAGCTATGAGTTTTACATTAGCATTCTATTGATGGTGATCACTTAATCGCTTAATCACTACGCATCTTAGAACATAGAATGCTAAACCTATTACTCACTAATATATTCGACCACTTCCAAACCAAAACCTGACAATGCATGGTAGCGCTTAGGTGAACTTAACAAGTTCATTTTTCCAATTCCAAGATCAGCTAATATTTGAGAACCAACACCAACACGTCTAGACGTGCCCTGCCATTTCGCCGCCACTGCTTTTTCGCCCTTGTCTTCTAATTCAAAGACTTTAAGCTGTGCTAACAAACTATCGTTTGTTTCATTATTGGCAAGCAACACTAATACGCCACCATCTTTTGCAATACGAGCCATGGCCTTGTCTAGTGGCCAACTGCGATTTTGCGCGCGTTCACTGGCCAGTAAATCGTTAAATGTATTTTGTAGATGCACACGGACAGTAGTGGCACTCTCTTTATCAATAGCCCCTTTTACCATGGCGTAATGTAATTGATCATCAATCGTATCGCGATAAGTGACTAAGTCGAACTCACCGTATTTTGTCGGTAACTTACACTGCGCTTCTTTAACGATGGTCGTTTCATTAGCATTGCGATATTCAATAAGATCAGCAATGGTGCCCATTTTAATGTCATGTAGCTTGGCAAACACTTCTAAATCAGGACGACGCGCCATGGTGCCATCTTCTTTAAGAATTTCAACGATAACACTTGCAGGTTCGCACCCTGCTAAACGCGCTAAATCACAACCAGCTTCGG
>JABSRV010000237.1 GCA_013214905.1 Psychrobium sp.
TCGTCGCTTATATTACGTTACACGAGCTCGATTTTAACCTGTTTTAATCAAATCTATTAATTCTACAGCCTCAACGCTCCCATAAGCTGTGAGCAATGCTGGCGCAATTTGTTGCGCCTTTTGTCTTTGCAACCAATGTGACAGCGTTGCGAATCTGACTTCATGGGCTTGTTATATTTCTAACACGCTAATTCCAAATGGTTTTTGGCGCGTCTCCACTTAGTATTTGTATACAACCATTATTAGTTGCAACTAAATACTCTGAGTAAACACCTGCTGAAGCATCCAGAATACCTTGCTGACGAACTTCTCCGTTCGACCAGCCTCCCGATAGAATTTTATATAGATGAAAGGTTGACGTTATAAGAGGTAAGTTAGAGTAATACGTCATATTAGCCTCATCCATAAAACGAAAAGCAACAATCCATTCAAAAGAGATCTGTAGGACGGCATCTTCCCCTACTTCATTTTTTGTGTCTACCAAAATGACAAGTCGATCCTGTTCAAAAAATACAGATTTTATGTCATTTTCAAATTTACCTGACCAATACTTAGGACCTAAAACTTCAGATTCCACCGAACTCTCCATGTAAATATAACATTTTTATATACGTCCGGCCCGCTCTGCTTGTGTGACCAGTTTGTTTAAATCGTAAATATTCCCCAATAATCAACAATCTAGATTAAAACAAGTAAATCGGTAAATATACAAAGCGTGCTGGGCAGTTATTTAAGTTCGTTGTGCCAATATGTATTTTTTGACAAAAATTATCTTATTGATTGTAGTGAAGTATTTTAAAAAGACAATAAATAAACTGACTTTTTTATTTAACAAACTTACCGACATTATTTACAAATGAAATAACACTGTTATTATATACAGCTTAGTATGAGGGGGTTATTATGACTTCAAGCCCATTTTTAGAAAGTATCCGCCATGATATTCGGTTGCGTGGCTATAGTATTCGAACAGAAAAGGCTTATATTTATTGGATTAAGAATTATATTTTGTTTAATCAAAAACAACATCCAGAAGTCATGGGTGCTGAGCACGTAAAGAAATATTTAACCTGGCTAGCTGTACAGCGCCACGTCGCTATTAATACTCAAAAAGTAGCACTAAATGCGCTTGTTTACCTTTATCGAAATATCATCAAGTGTGATCTTGGAGATTTGGGCTTTAAACTCGCGACTAAACAACGCCAGCTTCCTATCGTTTTGTCCGCTGAAGAGATCAGTATTTTATTTTCCAAAATAACTGGCAAGTATAGGATTGTGTTTGAATTGCTATACGGCAGTGGTTTAAGAGTTAATGAATGCCTTCGTTTGAGAATTCAGGATATTGGTTTTAGTGATTACTCGTTAATGGTTAGAGATGGCAAAGGTAATAAAGACAGGCAAACGTTATTGAGCCGATCCTTGGTCACTCCACTCAAAAAGTTAATTGAACACGCAATTGAATTACAAAAGATTGATAATAAAAATGGTGTTGGTCCTTCATTGCCCAAGGCGTTAAGCATTAAATATCCTAATGCATTCCGTAAACCGTCTTGGATGTTTGTTTTCCCATCATTTAATCTATCTATACACCCTTTGACCCAACAATTATGCCGACATCATCTTAGTGATAGTGTCATTCGGCGAGTGCTAGCTAAAGCAGTCGACAAATCGGGTATCCACAAAAAAATAAACTGTCATACCATGCGTCATTCTTTTGCTACCCATTTATTACAACAAGGTGTCGACATACGCACCGTACAGGAGTTACTTGGGCATAATGACATAAACACTACCCAAATATATACCCATGTGTTGGGAGAACATTATGCAGGAACCATCAGTCCGCTCGACCGATTGGTCGTTTAAAAAAAACTCCCGAAGGAGCTGTTTATTGTGCGACAATTAATCAGAAGTACGGTAACTTGCTAATTCGGTGTTTAGGCTAACACCTTGTAGTTTCAGTTGATTAACGCGTTGCAAGTATGCTGCGCCTTTGAGTAAGTGCAGTGCAACGTCAACAGCGCCACGTCTTTTATAATCTTCAAGATAGGTACCTTTCACCCAGCTATTAAATGCACCAAGACTTGGTCCTGCCCAAATTTGATAGTCCATTTCACGGCCTTTTTCGCCGGTATTTGACCAACGTGACGACAACCCCAGATACCAGCGGAAGATAAGCGCCATTTTACGCTTTGGACTGCTCATGGCTCGCGCCAACATCTCTGGATCGCGTTCCTGGAAGAATGACTTGGTGCCATCCCAAATTTCGTCTAGGTTTGCACGGAAAATTTGTTTTTCAATTTTCTCTCGATCTTCCTTTGGAATATCTTCAATAGAATTGTAATTGATGTACAAGTCATATAGCTTTTTGGCGCGCATCGCAAACATTGAACCGCGTTTAACGACTTGTAATTTCACGCCCATTTCAAACATGTCGGCTGCTGGAGCCATGGTCACGTCTGCCATTTCAACCTTTGACAATAATTCGCGAGTATATTCTGACGCGCCAGCTTCAACACAGGCTTGGTTTACCGAGCCAAGTACAATATACGCAGCACCCATGTTATAGGCCGCTAATGTTGCTTCTGGCGTTCCGATCCCGCCACCCGCGCCAACACGTAGTGCTGGCGCGTAGTTTTTCTCTGCTTGGATTTCATCACGCAGTGCAATAATGGTTGGTAACAAGGTTAAAAATGGACGGTTGTCGGTATGACCACCAGAATCTGCTTCCGCGGTAATGTCATCGGCCATTGGTACCAGTTTTGATAACTGAGCTTGCTCCGGCGTGATCTTGTTTTGTGCGAGTAATTTATCGATTAGTTTTTGCGGTGCAGGCTCCATAAAGCGGCGCGCTACTTCAGTGCGCGATACTTTCGCGATCACTTTATTGGCGATGTTGACGCTACCGTCACTGTTTTTTGACAATCCAGCTAAACGATACCAAACAATGTGTTCGGTCAGGCCTAAATAGGCTGAGGCCTCAACTGTGCGCACACCCAATTTTAAGAAACGCTCTACCGCGCCGCGCTCTAACGCTTCTTCTGCCGGCGCGTGAATAAGGTTAACCGCATATGGGCCATTTGGTAGTTGGGCTTGAATGCGTTTTATCGCATCTTCTACCGCGTCTGGCACTAATCCTGCAGCACCAAATGAGCAAATTAATCCTGCTTTACCCAATGCGACCACCAATTCTACCGATGCTATGCCATTGGCCATTGCGCCGCCATGATAGGCGTATTTAACGCCATGCTGTTTTTTAAAGGCCTCATCCCCTAAATCTTGCGCATTGAGTTTTTGGGCAAAGGCTAGTACGTCAGTAGCGCCATCTTTGCTTGTTTGGCTAGTTATCCCAAGCGCGCCGCCACTTTTGGCGATGTATAACGGCTGCTCTAGGTTCATGAGTGCTGATTTTAACGCGACATCATCACTTTTTATGGTGCTGCTATCAACTTTCCAGCCCCAATCGATGCTGTTGTTACTTGAAAAACCCAAGTTTGACATGTCTTTTCCTTTTGGCTCACCAGCGATTTCACGCTGATGAGCTCTAATTATTATAGGTATTTACGCTTCAATGATGCTTAATACGATGTTTTTCACTTCGTAAATTCGAAGGCCGTCTTTTGACAGATTCGCATCACCAATCAATCTCACTTCGCCGTCACCGGTCACAATTTCGGTGATATGCACGTCTAGTGACATTTGCTTATTTATTGGGGTAATTTGACCACGATATTTCCAATCGACTTGGCTCATTGGCGCGATAAAACGGGGATTACTAAATTGCGCACCCAAATCGTTTTTCAGTGCGTAAGTCTGCATCAATTCGATGATCGCTTCCACTCCTAAAGAACCTGGCATGACCGGATCTTGATGGAAGTGATAACGGAAGAACCAATCTGTTGCGTCAATAGTGCGCTCACCAAGCACATAAGCTACACCAGCTTTACCACCACCCTCGACGATTGATACGGTATCGACAAAGTTCATTTGGCCACCAGCCAATTTGTAGTGCGGTTTATTGTTTGGCGCACTAAAGAATGGCAGTGCCTTGTTAGTCAGATCAAATACTTCGATGTTTGATGCTGGCGTATTGTTATCAACAAACCAAGGTTGTTTGGTTTTGCCTTTGTCCATGCCCAGCTGGTTAGTCAGTGAATCAGCACTGAAATAACCGAAGACGGCTTTACCAGTGTAAAACAGCTCACCATCGCCGCTCTCTGTCTTAACGGAAAGGTCAAAGGTAAAGCTTTGGATGATCGCGCCACCAGCAATTGCTGTGCTAACCAATACCGATTTATTAACAATGGTTTTGCCACGTAAATCGATTTGCTTTAATAGCGTGCCGCTGCCGTCTAGGTTACGGAAAAACAAATCTTTTTCTGGATATTTTAACGTCGTGCCCATGTAACCAGAGATAAACCCGTTAGGTTGCAGTGCAATTTCCATGATCAATGAATATGGCATCCAGTTCTCGTGGCTGTTCTTTTTAAAGTACCAGGCGTCATGTGGCACATAATACTCGGCTACGCAGCTTGATGGCTTATCAAGTTCAAGACGTTTACCCGTCACTTCGACGACTTGAGTCACTACTTGTAAATCACCACAAGGTGTACGCGGCGGAATACGTCCTGCGTACACATCAAAATCGGGGCCAAAACAGTTTGAAATATTACCAGTCGCAAATTCAAACATGTGCCATGGGGTAAATGGTGCGGTATTTGGCACACGATTTTGTCCATTAACGATTGGCGCTTCAAAATGTTGGATCGGCGTGACGCCTTTTTCTTTTGGCGCGCTAAAATCACTCATCACACGCATTAATGGACGTGTTGGGTGTTTAAATGGGTCAATACCGCGCTCATCTAATTCACCAACGGTTGCCGTGTCTGCAACCGCTATTTCTTTACACACGACATTGCTCGGTAGGGTTACTGGATAAGGCGAGTTGTCGTCTTGCTCAGTGATCATCACGCACAGGTTTTTGAAATCAACGACTGTTTTACCGTCCAATATAATATCGATGTTGGCCTTCATGTAAGGTTGCGGCAACATGCCCATTTCAGTCACTTCCATGCGATAGGTCAGTGTATTGTGTTGTGGCAATACTTGACCGCGACAACGCACGGTTTGTGACTCACCCGGTAATGGCTGAAAGCGCGCATTGTTAACGTCTTCATGCATGCCTAGTGACAACATGAAGAACATCGCCATTTGGCCACAGCCTTCAGACATCAAAGAGCCCGCCATTACTTGATCGCCCTTAAAGTGACATGGGAAATACCCATGCTCTGGATCTAAATCCTTTTGCCCTTCTAATAAGCCCAGACCCCAATGGCCACCCGTTGGATCAATTTTGGTAATGCGCTCGATCATCAAGAATTTTTCAGAACTAAATTTCAATGACGGATTACGACCACG
>JABSRV010000238.1 GCA_013214905.1 Psychrobium sp.
ACACATTAGACACTAATTATCGCTCGTCTAATGACATGGTGGCGGCGGTTAACGCGCTGTGGGCGCAAAATGAAGCGCCGTTTATTTATCAGCAAGACATCACCTTTCAAGCGGTTAAAGCGAGCAATAAAACGCAGTATTTCTCGATCAATGATCAGCGCCAGGGGGCCGTTAGCCAATGGATTATCCCGACGGATGATGCCATAGGATCGCAAGTTTATAAAAATGCAATGGCACTGGCGTGCGCTACTCAAGTTAATCAATTACTCAGTGACGGCCAGCTCGGATTGGCAAATATCATTTCCATTGAATCATCTGCTGGTCAAGAAGAGATAGAGTACGCTCGCGGTATTGTCGCCAGTGATATTGCCATTTTAGTGCGTGATGGCTCTGAGGCACATTTAGTCAAAAGAGAATTGGCAAAACAAGGCGTTAGCAGTGTGTATTTGTCTAACCGTCATAGCGTGTTTAGCGCCACCATTGTTAGCGATGTTTGGCGTTTAATGCTGGCGATATTAGAGCCAACCAATGCACGATTACTGCGCAGCGCGATGGCTTGTCAAATGATGGGGCTTAGTGCCCTTGATTTAGATGAGCTAAATCAAGACGAACGCTGTTGGCAGCGCCAAGTAGACTTGTTTACGCATTGGCAACAGCGCTGGGACAAGGTGGGTATTTTAGCGATGTTGCGAGAAGTGATCCATGAGCAAAAGATTGCCAAGCGCTTATTGCAACTCATCGATGGTGAGCGACAACTAACTGACCTATTACACCTTGGCGAAATATTGCAACAACAAAGCTTGGAGACGCTCAGCGAGCACGCATTGGCGCACTGGTTAGCCGAAAAAATCCACGACAGTGGGCAAGACAACCTAGAAGCGCAATTACGCTTGGAATCGGATCGCAACTTGGTGCAAATTGTCACCATTCATAAATCCAAAGGACTGGAATATAACTTGGTGTTTTTACCGTTTATTTGCAGCTTTAAAAAAGCCAAGCAAGGGGTATATCACCAAGATGGTCAAACGATAGTTGATTTGTCGGGGTCTAGCGACGCGCTGAAAAAAGCCGACAAAGAACGCTTGGCCGAAGACTTACGATTAATTTATGTGGCGCTAACCCGCGCGGTGCATCATTTATGGCTGGGTTTTGCACCGCTTAAATTATCAAAAGCGAGTAAAGACAAAAAAACCGATTTACACCACAGTGCTATTGGTTATCTGTTGCTGGGCAATCAGGTGAGCACGGTTGACGATTTAAGTCGAAAATTGAGCGCACTGGCCAGCGAATATGCGTTTATCAATAGCCAAGAATTACCGCTGGCGTCACTGGCGCCTTATCGAGCGTTAAACGATAACCAGCAAGCGCCTCAAGCCAGAAAATTTAGCCAAACCATTGAAAACAACTATTGGATCACCAGTTACTCGGCCTTATCTAAAACCAGTCACCATGGCGGTAAAAAAGATCTGGATGCCAGTACGGAATTGACCGCGGTAGACTGGCAAAGCGAATTAGAAAGTATCGATAAAGACAGTATGCTAAATGAAGCGCAAGAAGCATTAAGCATCTTTAATTTTCCGCGCGGCGCTCACGCTGGCGTCTTTTTACATACATTGTTTGAAGAAATAGACTTTGTGCACGCTCATGGCGATAGTTTACGCGACAAGGTGAGTGAATTATTAGAGGCGTCTGAATTTGATGAGAAGTGGTTAGACGTTTTACTCAAATTGGTGAGCGACGTGCTTGATTGCTCCCTTAATGACGGCTTTAGCTTGCGCCAACTGGCAATGAAAGACAAGCAAGTGGAAATGGAGTTTTTCATGCCACTAAGCAAGTTTTCTTGTGACGATGTTAATGACATCTTAACCACCCATGATCCATTATCAAAGCAAGCCAAACCGCTGCAATTTATGCAGGTGCAGGGCATGTTAAAAGGCTTTATTGATTTGGTGTTTGTTAAAGATAACAAATATTACATCTTGGATTACAAGTCGAACCATTTGGGCGATCAGTGTACTGACTATGGCGTTGACCAGTTAAGTGAGGTGATGATTGGTCACCGTTACGACTTTCAATATCAATTATATTCACTGGCACTGCACCGCTTACTGCGTTCACGCATTACCGATTACGATTATGAAACCCACTTTGGCGGCGTTTATTACCTATTTTTACGCGGCATGGAGCAAGGGCAGGAACACAATCATGGCATATTCTATAACCGTCCATCACAATTGCTGGTGCAAGAACTGGATCAATTATTCAGCGAAGGAGCCAGCAAATGAGCGCATTAACTAAAGAGCTAGTGCTTGGCACCTTAAACGGCCTAGCGATAGACAAGAAAATTCGCGCCTTGGATTATCAATTCGCTCGTTTTATCGCGCAAGTTGAAGATTGCCCTTGGGTGGTATTAGGCGCGGCGATAATGAGTCATCAATCGGGCATAGGTCATGTGTGCTGTGAGCTCAAGCAGTTGGCGAATAAACCATTGTTTGCACTAACAGATATTGAAGCCGCGATGTATCTCAAGCAATTGCCATTGAAAAAAGATTGGCCACAAACCCTGATCACCCAATTGAATAAATCGCTGGTGGTTGGTGATAACGCGCCATTATTTATACACAACAGCCGATTATATTTACAACGTTACTGGTGTTTTGAACAACAAATTGGCCGCTTTTTACAAAAGCGCAGCGCGCCACACGGCGAATATGATGCACACGCCGAACATAATACATCTGCAAGCATTGCTCCATTATTGAATGAGCTGTTTGCCACTAATTTTGAATTTGTTTTTGACAAGTTCAGTCAGTTGCAACAACAGCAACTGCCGCTTGATACTTTTTGCTGCGACTTTCTAAATCTGCGTGATGATTTGGCCATTGATTATCAAGAGTTAGCGGCGCAGCTTGGCGGGGTAAACTCCATTGAGCAATTGAAACTATTTTGCCAACAAATTAGCCCCGCGCAATGTATCGACTGGCAGCAGGTAGCGGTTGCAGTGGCAAGTTATAACCAATTTAGCGTGATATCGGGTGGACCCGGCACGGGTAAAACTACCACCGTGACCAAATTATTGGCCTTATTAGTACAGCAAAATAGCTTAAACAGTGAGGCAACCCCACTAAAAATTGAATTAGTCGCGCCAACGGGCAAAGCAGCGGCGCGACTGACCGAGTCTATCAATGGCGCGGTGGCTAAATTGGCGGTGAGTGATGACATTAAAGCGCTTATTCCGACTAGCGCCAGCACCATTCATCGATTGTTGGGGGTTATTCCAAAGCGCAGTGACTATAAGCACAATAAAGATAACCCATTGCATCTTGACGTATTAATTGTTGATGAGGCGTCGATGATTGATATCAGCCTGATGGCAAAATTATTAAGTGCTATTGCACCGCGCAGCAAGGTGATATTGCTGGGTGACAAAGATCAATTGGCGTCGGTAGAAGCGGGCGCCGTGTTTGCGGATATTTGTCAGGGCTTATCAAGCGGACCAAATTACGATGGAGCAATGAGTGAATGGCTGGAATCGAAAACGGGGTTTAAAATTAGCGAGCTAGTGGCTGGCGCACATGAGGTTTCACAGCCGAGCATTATCGCCAATGGACTTAGTCTATTACAAAAAAGTTACCGTTTTGGTCAACACTCGGGCATTGGCGCGTTGGCGAAAGCGGTCAATGATGGGGACGTGAAAGCACTAAAAGAAGTGTGGCAACAAGGCTATCAAGACATAAGCTTACACACGCTTAATGACAGCGCCCAAGCACATATCGTGCAAATGAGTATTAACGGTTATCAAGACTATTTAAAAGCGAGTCAACAGGTTGAAACCGAGCAAGACGTTGAAGCCGTGATCAAATTATTTAGTCAGTTTCAGCTATTAACACCACTGCGAAGTGGCAAGTACGGTATCAGCACGCTCAATGAAAAAATAGAGCAGCAGCTTAATCGATTTAACTTCATTACGTTAAATCAAGGGCCATGGTATGTCGGGCGGCCAATCATGATAAGCAGCAACGATCACGCCCAGCAGCTATTTAATGGTGATATCGGTATCTTACTGCCTGACATTAACGCGAATGACGAACGTGATATGAATAGTGATAGCAAAGGTGCAAGTAATGCTCGCGTCTATTTTAAAATGGCTGACGGCTCATTAAAGTCATTCTTACCCAGTCGATTGCCCGCACACGATACCGTGTATGCAATGACCATACACAAGTCACAGGGCTCTGAATTTGATGACGTATTAATGGTATTGCCAGCAACGTGGAGCAGCTTACTGACCAAAGAGCTTATTTACACAGGCATTACCCGCGCCAAAAAATCGGTGGATTTATTTTCACCCGTTGCGGTATTACAAAAAGCGACCTTAAGCCAAACCCAGCGCGACAGTGGTTTAGCCGATGCCTTGCTAAAAAAACTATAGACGCCGTACGCGCCAGTTAACGTTATAAAAATACACGACAAGTTATTTGTTTTATTCGTATAATTGGCCCATTCACATAATTGAGTAAGTGTTAAAGCTTGTTTAATGCCGATGGCATAAACGGCAATACAACATTAAATAGAGAGTTAGATGTCATTTTTTAATAAATTACGCTGTTTGATCACCGCAGGCCAAGGCGTGGCGGGTTCTAATATCAATGTTGAAGTATTAGACAACCCCATAGCGATGTTTGATGATTGGTTTACCCAAGCTAAAGACGCGGGCATTATTTTACCTGAATCACTCACCTTAGCCACAGCGAGTGCAGATGGCCGACCGTCGGCGCGCATTGTGTTGCTGAAATCTTTTGATGATAGCGGTTTTGTCTTTTTCACCAACTATGGCAGTCGAAAAGGACAAGAGCTCACCGAGAACCCATATGCGGCGATGGTCTTTCATTGGGGCATCTTGCAGCGCCAAGTACGCATAGAGGGCAGTATCGAGCGCGTAAGTGAGCAAGAGTCGTTGGCATATTTCCATTCTCGCCCGCGCGGTAGCCAAATAGGCGCTTGGGTATCACACCAAAGCCGTGAAATTGACAACCGAGAGCAACTAGCGGCAAAGTCCAAAGAGCTAACCAATAAATATGCGGGACAAGAGATCCCGTTGCCACCGTTTTGGGGCGGCTTTAAATTAACGCCAACGCACATGGAACTATGGCAAGGGCGCGCTGACAGATTGCACGACCGATATTATTTCACCCAAACAAACGAAGGTTGGCAGCGCAGCCTCTTAGCGCCTTAATATTGAACACTTTTAGTGATAAAAAGTTTTTTTTCGCAATGACTGTGCAAATGCTGCGCAGTCGCGCGGAAATGACAATATAGCGCTTTACAAGGGGGCTTATCTTTGTAATATCCTGCTCGAACTTTGCGGAGAGATGGCAGAGTGGTCGAATG
>JABSRV010000239.1 GCA_013214905.1 Psychrobium sp.
ATTGCAGTGAAGCCGTCAAGGTTCGAATCGCCTGAGCTTATTGAGCCCTTAGCCAGTAAAAGCTAAGTGACTGTGATTCTAATCTGCCGATAATAAAACTGCGGCTTCAAGGATGACGGGTATAATCGCATTTTTTAGACACTTTTCACGCACAATGGTGCAAATTTAGTGTTTGATTTAGTCAGAGCATAGGTTTAAAAACTAACCCAGGAGAACTGTGAATGTCGCAGGTAGCAGATGCATTAGCGGAAATTAAACGTGGTGCGGATGAAATTCTTGTTGAAAAAGAATTAATCGAAAAATTGAAATTAGGCAGACCGCTGCGCATTAAACTTGGTGCCGATCCAACGGCGCCAGACATTCATTTGGGACATACTGTCATCCTAAATAAAATGCGTCAGTTCCAACAGTTAGGCCACGATGTAACATTTTTAATTGGTGACTTTACTGCGATGGTGGGAGATCCAACGGGTAAAAATGCCACCAGACCGCCGCTGACCAAAGAACAAGTGTTAAAGAACGCAGAGTCTTACACCGAGCAAGTCTTTAAAATTTTAGACCCGAAAAAGACCAAGATCGAATTTAACTCTACATGGCTTGAAAAGCTTGGCGCGGTTGGCATGATCAAACTTGCGTCAAGCCTTACAGTTGCTCGTATGTTAGAACGTGATGACTTTAAAAAGCGTTACGCTGGCGGTCAACCTATTGCTATTCACGAGTTCTTATACCCATTGCTGCAGGGTTATGATTCAGTTGCAATGGAGACTGATGTTGAGCTTGGCGGTACTGATCAAAAGTTTAACTTGTTAATGGGGCGTGAGCTGCAAAAAGCAAACGGTCAAAAACCACAATGTGTGATCATGATGCCATTATTAGAAGGGCTTGATGGCGTCAAAAAGATGTCAAAATCGGCTAATAACTATATTGGTATTAATGATGTGCCAACAGAGATGTTTGGTAAAATCATGTCTATTTCAGACGTATTAATGTGGCGTTATTACGAGCTATTAAGCTTTAGACCGTTGCAAGAAATTGAGCAATTTAAAACCGACATTGAAAACGGTGCTAATCCACGTGATATTAAAATCTTGCTGGCTAAAGAAATTATCGCGCGCTTTCATAGTGAAGATGACGCTCAAAAAGCGCATCAAGACTTTATTGACCGCTTCCAAAAAGGCGCAATGCCTGACGAAATGCCTGAATTAACGTTGATCGCGATGCCGATTGCTAATTTGCTAAAAGAGGCAGGGCTAGTGAGCAGTACGTCAGACGCCCATCGCATGATCAAGCAAGGTGCGGTTAAAATTGACGGTGAAAAGCTTACCGAAAAAACATTTCAAGCAGCCGTTGGTGAAACAAATGTATATCAAGTTGGTAAGCGAAAGTTTGCGCGTATTACGATTGAAAATCTAGTATAAGTACTACTGCCATGGTGACTCAAAAAACGCCCTGTTATTTTAGATAACAGGGCGTTTTTTTATGCATTATATTTACGCTGCAAAGCATTTTGTTTTGTGCCTATAATGCTCGTTACTACTGGTCTGTCCACAAGGGTAAGCATGCAAAAGAATGACGAGCAACAGCGAGTAAAAATAAGTTATCAGCAAGATATAGCCATTGTCAGCCTTAATCGACCCGATAAATATAATGCATTAGACATGGCAATGTTTGATGCTATTGTCGCGGCCATTAAGGAACTTAAAGATAACCGAGCTATTCGAGCCGTTATTTTACGCGGCGAAGGCAAAGGGTTTTGTGCTGGACTTGATATGGTGTCTGTCATGAAAAACCCGCTCAATGTTTCTACGCTGTTAAAGAAAGAACACGGGGTTATTTCCAATTTGGCGCAAGACGTTGGCTATTTGTGGCGCGACTTAGCCGTGCCAGTGATTGCGGTGACTCATGGTTCTTGTTTTGGTGGTGGCATGCAAATAGCCTTAGGAGCAGATTTTAGATACGCCAGCGAAGATTGCCGTTTCTCAATCATGGAAGCTAAATGGGGACTTATTCCTGACATGAGTCTTAGCGTTACCCTACGAGAGTTAACGCGCATCGACGTGGCTAAAGAGTTGACCATGACAGGGCGGATATTTAATGCCGATGAAGCCTATCGCTTAGGATTGGTCAGCAAGGTATGTGAAGACCCGTTAGCCGACGCGCTTGAATTTGCAAAATCGTTAACTGCGCGTTCACCTGACGCGGTGATGTATGCCAAAAAATTGTTTAATGATAGTTGGTTAAGTGATGATACGCAGGCTTTAGATTTTGAGACGCGTTATCAAAAGAAAATTCTAGGACGTTGGAATCATTTAGTTGCCGCAAGTCGAAATTTCTTTAAGAGTCCATTGCAGTACAAGAAACGCGGAAAGTTGGATGTAGAATAGATAACAATGACTAAGGGACGATATATTGTCCCTTAGTCATTAACATTACATATATTGCTTAAATAACTTATCAAGGTTGGTACGGCGAAAACGCGTTAGCCATTTCTGTACCAGCGGCGGGTACGAATCTGCGCCTTCTATTTGCTGCCAGTCTTTAATCTCAGTGGTATGTTCAATCACTGTCTGATGTTCGTGTTCAAACATCTCTGCCAGTTGTCCTTGCTTGTCGTCAATCAATAAACCATTTTCTAAATCTAAACGCCAGGCACGAGGATTTAAATTATTGCCGGTTAGCAAGTGGAAACGATCGTCAATCTTGATGCCTTTTAAGTGATATGAGTTGCTATCATGACGCCATAAGCGAATGATTAGTAAGCCATTATCGATATCTTTTTGATGGCGTTTAACAAAGGTGCGTAAGGTTGTTTCATATAAATAAGGGATAAGACCAATTTTACTAAACGGCTGATCCTCTGGAATATAAAAATCGCTTGCGTGCTTATCGCCAACGACAATCTCAATGCTTACACCGCGGCGTAGTAAGCGATTTATATCGCGCTTTAAGATGCCTGGTAAATTGAAATACGGCGTGTAAATCACCATCTTTTCCTGCGTTTTTAATATTTGTTGGTGAATCACTTTGTTCAATTGATTGTGACGCTTACCAAGGCCTATCAAGGGGGTGATGCAAATGGCTTGATCATTACAGCCTTGTAATTCGTACTTGCTCTTACTTAACTTTTTATGTTGAGTAGCGACCTTTTTCTTGAATTTATTATCGATTTTTAGTGGCTGACGATTAAATAAATACACACCTTCACTAGGCAATAATGCGCTATTTAAATAGTCGACGAAGCTGTCTGACAAAGTCGTAGAATTAATCACACAATAGCGATCATAACGATAACGCTCTTGTGTATGCAAATAGATGTTATTGATGCTAGCGCCTGTATACAACAGTGTTTCGTCGATAACTAAGCCCTTAAGGTGCAATACGCCAAATACTTCGCGCTGCTTAACGGCTACGCCGTAAAAGTTCATAAAATCAGGGTGTTTCTCATCTATCTCACGATAAAATCCGGCGTTGCCACAATCGTCTTCTTGTCCGTAAAGACCACGACGCGCGCGATGAAAATCAACAAATATTTTAATATCCATTTGCGGACATCGTTGCTTAGCGGCAATTAAATGCTGTACAACAAGCTGACCAGCTTCGTCATTTTCTAGGTACAAAACGGTAAAATAAATACGCGTTGTTGCGCTGTCTATTAAAGCTAGCAGCTCATGTAGATAGTCTTTTGCGGTTAACAAAACCTTGATATCACCAGCAGTGATAGCCGTTTTAGGGAGTGAGTCTATTAATTGTTTTGGGCGATACAGATTGACCATGATTCTTATAAGATTATGTTTTTATAGGCTCACTTTAGCTTGGAATAGTCGTTAGATAAAGGTTTTGCGGCTATTATTTTTCTAGCTGCTTATTTTTGTTCCAAAAACAGCCCAAAAGATTACACTTTTGAGCTCAACATAAATAAAAGTAATTAAAAGTGAATTTAGTGACAAAATAAAGTAAATTAATGTTTTATTAATCAGTTGGTTGAATATATGTTTCCCATTGTAATAAATGTGCTGATCTTTGTCTGTGCCGTGCTAAGTATTGTTGGTGACAGAACAAACAATAGGATAGGGCATTACATATTTAAACCCTTTACCATGCTTCTTATTATTGGCGCTGCGCTATCAAATGGCTTGCCAGAAACGTTATTTACACAATGCTTATTGGTGGGGTTATTGCTTAGCTTCTGTGGTGATGTTTTTTTGATGTTGCCCAAAGACCGATTTGTCGCTGGACTAGCGAGTTTCTTACTCGCGCATATCGCCTATTTAGTGGCGTTTTTCCAGTTATATCAATTTAATTTTAGTTGGGGCTGGGTTGCTATTTTAGCGGTTATCGCCGTAACATTTTACCGATTGTTGAGTCCGGTTCTTGGCGAGCTTAAAATGCCGGTGATGGTTTATATTGGGGCTATTGTTGCCATGTTATGGATGGCGGGAGAGTTGTATTTTGCGCAGGCCTCCAATCTACATTTATTATTAATGGTCGGTGCTATTATTTTTGCTGTGTCAGACAGTGCGTTGGCTTGGAATAAGTTTAAGCAACCATTTAAGAGTGCACAGTGGGTCATATTATTAACCTATTTCGCTGCGCAGTCTCTATTTGGCCAAGCTCTGTTTATGTCTTAACTGTAGCCATTCACGTCTTGCCATTTTTCACCATTTTGTTGTCGAAAGTGCTCATTATGCGTATAAACTCCGCGCTTGATGAACTACATCCGTGTAGTTCACCAGCATAGCTGGCCAACTAACGTTGTTCAAAAGAGTTCCCGACTCTTTTGTCTTCTAAAACTTGCACCAAATGGCTGCGCGATGAACAGCTACAGGTCATGCCGAATCGTTACACTTGGCCTCGCTTATTGAGTGAATAACAGGGTGGCGCTTTGATGCGCGCCGCCTTTAATGCGCCAACTATCGTCAAAAATAGCCCCTCGTTCTACGCAGACAAAATCTTTATAATTTTCACCGCCAATATCTGGCATTTTTTCGGCTAAATGTTGTCCAGGATTCCAGGTGATGGTACTAGGGCAATTTGTGCCTGAAATAGCGATACTAGGTTGTGGCCCAATCGATTGCTTTGCACTTGCACTCAGAAAATAGTTATCTACTTCACCGGTAAACGTTAATGCACCTGTTAGGGTTTTATCACGCTGCTGGGCAATTTCGAGTGTATCTACATAGGCGCAACCGGCTAGGCCGTCGACGTGTGTTTGCTCAATATGCGCGACGTTAAAATAACTGTGAAATGCCCAGCCGCATATGAGCTGAGTTTCACCGTTATTATGCATACTAAATTGCATGCTCAAATCACCGCCCAACTCAAAAGTTAGACCCATGGTGAACTCGTGGTCATAATAAGTTTT
>JABSRV010000024.1 GCA_013214905.1 Psychrobium sp.
TAAAGAGGTCGTAGTGCGTACCATTCACTCGTCATCCAAAGTTTTCAACAAACCACTCATTTATGTTAACTGTGCCGCGTTGCCGGAGTCGATCGCCGAGTCTGAATTATTTGGTCATGTTAAAGGAGCATTTACCGGGGCGAGCAGCAATCGTAGTGGTAAATTTGAGTTAGCTGATGGTGGCACCTTATTTTTAGATGAAATAGGTGAGCTACCTTTATCAATTCAAGCGAAGCTATTACGGGCCATTCAAAATGGTGATATTCAACGTGTTGGTAGTGACAAACATATTCAGGTCGATGTGCGATTGGTTGCCGCCACCAATCGAGATCTACAAGCTGAAGTACAACAAGGTAAATTTAGGGAAGATCTATATCATCGATTAAGCGTATATCCAGTGAATGTACCACCGTTACGTGAAAGAAGCGGTGATATCGAACTATTGGTTGGTTATTTCATTGAAAATAACCGGATTAAACTCGGTTTGCAAAGCGTCAGACTTGATCCAAGGTTGATGCCGATATTGCTGAAATACTCTTGGCCTGGTAATGTCAGGGAACTTGAGCATATCATTAGTCGAGCAATGCTTAGGGCTGGTACCAGACCTGGACGCATTACGACCGTAATGCCAAGTGATATTGATAGCATTAGCGATGAAGTCCAGTTATCTCCTAATCTGAGTAACAATGGGCTATTGGCAAAACCTACTGAAATAACAAAAGATTTTTCAGACATGGTCGATGATTATAAGCGTAACCTGCTAATGAGTGCGTTTAAGCTTAGTCAAAATAATTGGAATAAAACGGCACAATTACTCAATGTTGATAAAAGTAATATTCACCGGTTAGGCAAGCGCTTAGGTCTGAAATAACAGTTGATTTAACTTTTATCAAGGTCGATTACCACCATTAATAACGTTGAAACTCAGTGAGATGATCTGCCGTTATTCCAAGAATGTAATTTCGTTTTAAGAGTCTGAAAGTAATTTATTAGTAAGGAAAAATGGATGAGTACACGACACTTATTGTCTATGCAGTGATCCTACATAGACAATAAATATCGTAGTTTAATCTTCCCTCTGGTTATTTAGCACTAAATCTAGTTGCGTTCACTCAGGCTTTGCTGGGCTATCGTCGAGTCTTTATCAGCATAAAAATCAACTCGAAATGTGGTCTCATCGCTGAGAAACTCGACTTTATGCCAGTATTGCGGGGGCGAAATGGCAGCATTGTCGGCCATGATAACAACTTCTTGCTCCACTTCACCTCGGCGTTCGGCAAAACCATAGAACTTGAGACTACCTGATAAGACGCAGATTTTTCCATAGACACCGGCGCGGGTATTGTGAAGGTGGAGAAACATTTTGGGCACACTGCTCGGATCAAAAACAGGGCTCGATTTATAGTTAATATAATTTTCTGGAATTTTTGACATTAGTAAGTCTCTCCTAGATAACAATTTAATTAGGTACGTAACTCTCGTTAATACCTTTTTGTGCAACCATGTGCGTGATGAAAGCCACTTTAATGACCCCTGCCAATACTATAATTAGCATGTGGGCAACTATTTGAACCGACAATTGAAAATGCTCCGAGTAGGGATAGGCGATTAAGATTGATCCGAAAAAAACTACTGCCGCTAGACCTAGAGTCAAGTCAGCGTACTTTTTTAGATTAATATAAACGTGTTTAGGATAATGACTCATTATGCATCCTCCAATTCTTTGTTGTTATCTAAAATTCCCATGCGCCGATGCACTATCGGACTAGTGGTGGTATAAAGAGTGGTAATTCGTTTATTCGGAGCTAGCTGTCCGGCGATAGCAAAAGCCGCCAGCGCAGCCTCATGAAAACCACTTAAAATAAGTTTTCTCTTACCTGGGTAATAATTTACATCACCTACTGCGTAAATTCCGGCAACTGAGCTTTGATATTTATCAGTATCGACACAGACTTGATGATGCTGCATCTTAAGACCCCAGCTAGCTATCGGACCAGGCTTGGGAGATAAGCCGAAAAAGACGACCAACTGCTCTACTTCAACATGACGGTTTACGCCATCTTTTGAACTGACAGTTAGAGATGTTAATCGTCCCTGCTGCTGTTTAAAACCAGTGATTTGGCCACATAAAAATTGCATTTCGAGCTGGTCACATAACGTAAATACTTTGTCAATATTGCTCTGACTTGCCCTGAAATTAAGGCTCCGGTGGATCAGTAATACGCTACTGGCGACTTTTTGTAGCGACAGAGCCCAGTCCACCGCAGAATCACCGCCACCTAGAATTACCACTGATTGATCCCTGAATTTTTCGATGTCGGGGATCCGATAATGCAATTGGTCGTTCTCAAATTGCTCAATATCGGCTACCTTAAGTCTTACTGGCTCAAAAGAACCACTGCCACCGGCAATAACCACTGCCTTGCAATGCAGTTGCATATTTTTATCTGTGCTAACAATGAAGCTTTGTTCTGCGAGCTTAACAATGTTTTCGACTCGCTGTCCTAACAGATAAATAGGATCAAAAGGAGCCGCTTGGCGCTCTAAACTTTGAATGATTTCGCGGGCACTGGCGCGAGGTATGGCAGGAATGTCATAAATTGGTTTATCGGGATATAGCTCACTACACTGACCTCCTATTTGATCTAGGCTATCAATTACAACCGCCTTAAGCCCTTGAAGTCCTAGCTCAAATACTTGAAACAGCCCCACTGGTCCGGCGCCAATAATCACTACATCAGTTTGCATTGCTTGCATAATAGATCTCCCCTATAAGATACATTTAAATATACACCCTTAAAGGTGCATGTCAAATGTACCTTTAATGGTGTGGTTAACTAAATGATGAATATGTTAAGTACTAAATAGTTGTCGTCAGTTTAATTAAGGGGGGAAATTGACTTTAAATAATTTTCAAGCCTGTACTCGGAGGTTATTAAGGTCATGAGAGCTAGTAGCGGGTAGAGCTAATTGATGCTCGTTACTTAAGGCTTAACAAGCTACAATTAGCTTCACTAGTCTAAGTAACAGAGCCAATTGAGGTGGACCGATGTCGGCTTAATTCAGATCTAAGATCTGAATTAGAGGCTCGCGGTTATCTTTAACGAGGTCTGCTAGGCTATATTTTCTCAGACTATCTATAAAGGCAGAGCCAGCTTCTAACAATATCCCGTTGAGTTTACATACTGGAGATATCCGACAGGTGGGGGTCTGACAATTAATAATTAGCATTGATTTTTCAAGTAATATTACCATGTCTGCAATATTGACCTGCTCAGGGGCTCGAGCTAAAGAGAAGCCACCGCCTTTACCGCGCTTGGTTTCTATAACTCCTTCCTTGCCCAGCTGGTGGACTATTTTATTGATATGATTTCTGGACAAATCGTAGACCTTACTGATTTCGTCAATACTGGCTCTTTGACCCGGTGGTAACACAGCCAAATAGGTTAATAGTCTCAGGCCATAATCGGTATATCGGTTTAATTGCATTACAACTCACTATCAATTATCACTCTTAACCTACATTTTATTTGTATCTTCACTTTGTTACAAGCCTGATGACCAACTATTGGCTGACGAAAACTCATATATTGGTGAACAAAGATAAAAATGTAAATAGCATGTAAAGATGGGACTCGCATAAAAATACAATTTAAAATCAACAGCTTTTATCATCCCGTTATAATTATCGAGTAATTTAGTGACACAAGAAGTGCCTATTTTTTAATTTCAGTCAGAATATAAAAAATGAACGGGTTCGGTAATACATGAAAATCTTTAACTCGTTATTTATTAGTTAGATTTTTATGCGTGTCCCTTTTTCTCTTTTTCTGTTTTTCTTTTATTTTTTACTGGCTGAGCGTCAATCGTAGGCTTAATGTGTAGTAGCTCATATTTGATCTAACACTTTTAAATATTAGTTTTGACTTAACCGCACAATAGGTCGGGTCTAACGAAGTAAACTTCCACTTTTATTTACCTAAAGTGTTGGCTTAATTTACCTACTTTAGCTTACTTCTAATACGACTTAGCGCTATTGGCGTAATGCCAATATGTGAGGCGATAATTTTAAGCGATATTTTGTCACGTAGTTGTGGGTTACGATCTAAAAAAGTTAAATAACGCTGTTCTGCGCTTTGTTGTACAAAAGAATATTCACGCTCTTCCTTTTTAATAAACATATTTTCAAGTAAACGATTATAAGCTGACATAAAGCCGGGTTGTGATTTCATGTGTTCAAAAAACACCTCCCATTCAAATTCCCAACAAATCACATCATCTAATGCTTCAATACTAAACAGAGTATCTACATTTCTTGTCATCGCCCGAGTTGAGCCACTAATACTTGGCGCACAAGCAAAGGACTGAGTAAATTCTTTACCTTCAGGAGACACACTCATATAACGAACAATACCTTTGACTAGAAAGAATAACTTAGTCGCTGGTTGACCCTGACTAATTAACAGCTGGCCTTTTTGATAATGTTTGAGTTTAGTCTTAAGGCCAAATTTATCAAAATCAGATCGGTCAAGACTAAGGTTGCTACCTGAAAAATATTGGACGAAGTCTTCCATATCAATTTGCAGGCTCATTTATTATATCCATTTATATAGCTCCAGAGAACATTACTGATGTTTAGGAGAGATCAAGTAAAGTGCTAATAAGGTTAACATTATCCCAGGAAAAGCGCTGTATAATTGGGAAGTATTTGCGATTGCCTGCGGTATAACCACAATACTTGGAATTAGATAGGTAAAGGCTAAAAGACGGTTAGGACCTACTTTTTTTAATAGATGTTGCTGTAAAATAAAAGTCGTGATAGTGGTAAATACCGTTAGATATAATAACGTCTGCCAGAATGTAATTTGTTGCCACGCAATGTTCTTTAAGTCACCAAAAAATATTAAAAATGGCAATAATATTAAGCTGCCTAGTAGCATAATATAGAATGCCCCCAACATAGGCGGTACATCAGTCGCCCATTTTTTAATTAAGATCACGTGTAAGGCCAAACAACAGCAAGCGGCTAAAAATATACTATCGCCAAGTCGCCATTCCTCAAATACTAATACTAAGTTTTCTTGTGTAAACGCCAGTAATACCCATATTGCTCCTAGTGTACCAATTAAAAAACCGATTATTTGTCTGTTCGGTGTTACGAGTTTTAAACCGATATAAGTTATTGCAACACTGATCAAAGGCAACAAGGTATAAATGACCGAAGTTCGCATAGCATTGGTGGTTTTAAGTGCCTCAAATAGTCCAATAAAAAATAACACTAAAAATAAACTGATGACACTATAGTGAAACAATATTTTATAGTTCAATCGTTGAATCGATGTTTTTCCTATAAAAGGCATCATCAATATTGTTGCCAGCAAAAATCTTAATGCTGTACTCGCAATAGGATTAACATAAGGTATTAATTGCTCCGATACAACAAATGAAGATGCCATTAAGCTAACCCAAAGTAGTAAAGTACAATTATCAATTAGTGTAGATTTCATCTGCTGTTATCCAATATTTTATGCCGTTTTGGCAGTGACAAACTTATGAAATAAAAACTCTGAAATAGCAATATCAAGATCTAGTTGATAAACGTCGATTAATAATTGATGTAATTGCTCAATACTTGTTATTTTAGTTGTTTGTGTAATACCATTTTTAACATGATGAAATTCATTGTTTCGTAGTGATTTAATATCATTAAATAACTTACGGCAAATCACTAAATTATTAACAAAAGCCGCGTTAGGATGCTTATGCGAGTAAAAGTGACCTAACAAACAATCTGATTCGGTATAGTGATGTAAATCAAATGTATATAGTGTAAAGAAATCACCATCTTTAAACACTTGATAACAATAGTCACCTTTATCACTCTTGATAATACGATACTGAGCATCTCCTTGATCTTGGATCAAGCCAAGCTCTATTTTTACCGGAAAACGCGCGCCTAAATGACCAAAGCCAGCATCAACAATATAGTCTTCACCTGCTAACGTAAGCAGCGTCACTCTATGAGTTCTGGCAACTTCGACACATTGGTTGTAAATAACTTTAGACAACAATAAACGAACATCAAAATTTAGCTCAGATAAAACGGTAAATACAAGTTTATTATGCTCAAAACAATAACCACCTCGGCGTCTTTCAACAATTTTATTAAATAGCGATTCAGCATCTAGTGGTAGCTCTTGTCCTAATAGCACGGCAATATTATTAAAACTATATTGTGCAATATGTTTACTTTGTAATTCATTTAAAAAAACTATCTCTAACGAACCTTCTTTAATATTTAAGTCGGCTAAATAGGATTGAGCTATTTGGGAGTTGGTCACTTTGTTATTCCTTTACTTAATGCTTTTATAAATTGGTAAGTACAGATTAACCGAGAAAACTTCGAACGTAATTAACCTAGGTTTATTACGTTATAAAAACTTGTTTGTAGGAGATGAAAGATGGCATGGCAAATATAAAAAAATGGGGCATGCATAAAAATACAATTGAAAATCAACAGTTTTCATCATCCAGCTAAAATTATCGAGTAATTTAGCAACTATAATTTAGTGATACAAGATGTGCCTATTTTTTGAATTTTAGTCAGAATATAAAAATGAACTGGTTTAGTAATACGTGAACAATAACATCGCTAATTGAATAAATAGCGGTGATATTTAAACCCGCGCTATCTAGCTTTTATGGAAAAGCAAGTTACAAACTAGCCAAGGCCATTATAACAATCGAGCAACAGGTTCCTTACTCTCGCCCCCTCCCTAAAAAGAACACAATCCCCCATCAACTCAATACTCACTCTTCATATATGTAATCTTCACTGTGCACTGGTGCATGCTACAGCTATTACACAGCATCACCTTCCCGCCATATCCTTGGTGATGTGTTATAGTACGGTTTCTGATTTAAGCAAATTATACAAAACATTTTATAAAATGCGATGATAATGATGGGCAACGCCATTAGCGCTGCCCTTTTTTATTGTCAGATATATACCAATAATCAATGAAGATGCAGGTTTTGTAACGCTCTAAAACCTCATCTACTGCGTTGCGCTCAATCCCAATAGCCAGCTATTGGTCAATCGCGCGCCTTGTATATTGGATTTTATATCATTTACAAATTCCCGCATTTCCAATGGTCACGGGTATAAAATTGCGTAAAATTTAAAACAAGCTGCTCATGCAGTGTGGAGAAGTTAATTGTCGTTAATAGTTCATAAAAACTTTGTAGATGGCGCCTATGTCGCCAATGACACTGGTAGCACGTTTAATGTAACAAATCCGGCGACGGGAAAGGTGATCTACCAAGTAGAAATTGCCGATGATAAAATTAAAGCATTGGCCATTGCCAGTGCTAAACGCGGCTTTGCAACTTGGTCAGCAATGAGTGCGACTGAGCGCAGCCGTTTGTTACTTAAAGCGGTTGCTTTATTACGTGAACGTAATGACGAACTAGCCGAAATTGAAGTGCTTGATACAGGTAAACCTTGGCAAGAAGCGTCTGTGGTTGATATTTTATCGGGTGCCGATTCTATCGAGTTTTTTGCGGGTTTAGCCCCCGGAGTTGAAGGTAATCAACAATCGGTAGATGGTGATTTCTATTATACTCGCCGCGAACCATTAGGCATTTGTGCAGGCATTGGCGCGTGGAATTATCCACTGCAAATCGCTTGTTGGAAATCGGCTCCTGCACTAGCGTGCGGTAATGTGATGATTTTCAAGCCATCAGAAGAGACGCCATTAGGCGCATTAAAACTCGCTGAAATTTTCACCCTAGCTGGCATTCCTGACGGCGTATTTAATGTTGTTCAAGGCGCTGGTGAAGTTGGCGCATGGTTAACGCATCATCAAGACATCGCTAAAGTATCCTTTACTGGCGAAGTCGGTACTGGCAAGAAAGTCATGGCCGGCGCAGCAACTACGCTTAAAGACGTCACCATGGAACTTGGCGGTAAATCACCATTAATTATTTTTGATGACGCCGACGTCGACAACGCCGTTTCAGCAGCCATGTTAGGTAACTTCTACACACAAGGTGAAATCTGCACCAACGGTACTCGCGTATTCGTTCACAAGGATATTTACTCAAGTTTTGTTGAAAAATTACTTGAGCGCACGCGCAGCAATATCATCGTTGGTGATCCGATGAACCCTGACACTAACTTTGGCGCACTTATCTCAGCCAAGCATTTAGAGTTAGTACAAGGCTATATCGATATTGGGGTAAGTGAAGGCGCTACATTATTACATGGCGGCACCACACTGCATCCTGAAAATGCACCCGATGGTTATTTTATCGCGCCTACCATTTTCACCGATTGTACCGATGACATGCGAATTTGCCGGGAAGAAATTTTTGGCCCAGTGATGAGCATTCTTACGTTTACCGACGAAGATGAAGTCATCGCACGCGCTAATGACACTGAATTTGGCTTAGCCGCTGGTGTATTTACCCAAGATATCACCCGTGCACATCGTGTTATTCATCAGATGGACGCGGGTATTTGTTGGATCAACAGTTACGGACTTTCGCCAGCACAAATGCCGGTAGGTGGTTACAAGCAGTCTGGCATAGGTCGTGAAAATGGTCTGGCAACGCTTAATCATTACACCCAAATTAAAGCGGTTTATGTTGGCTTACAGCCACTAGATAGCCCGTTTTAAGCTCGATTAATTAGTCCTAAATAACGTCATTAAGCTAGCTACTGGGTAAAGCCATTAGCTAGCTTATGGCAAAAGTGCCTATAGTTTAGCGTTTGGCAACATGCCATTGGCTTAACGTTGGTAAAAAGCAGTAAAGTTGAAATTATGAATAGCGAAAAATTTGATTATATTATTGTCGGTGCGGGTTCTGCCGGCTGTGTATTAGCCAATCGCCTGAGCGAAGACAGCAATAGCCGTGTCTTATTGCTTGAAACCGGAGGCAGCGATAAGAGCATCTTCATCCAGATGCCTACCGCGTTGTCGATCCCAATGAATACCAAGAAATATGCCTGGCAGTTTGAAACTCAGCCAGAGCCATTTTTAGATGATCGCCGCATGCACTGCCCACGAGGCAAAGTATTAGGCGGCTCGTCATCAATTAACGGCATGGTTTATGTGCGCGGACATGCCAAAGATTTCGATCAATGGCAAGAACACGGCGCACAAGGCTGGGATTACGCAGGTTGTTTGCCTTATTTCAAAAAAGCAGAAACATGGGCGTTCGGCGCCAATGAATACCGCGGCGATAAAGGCCCATTAGGCGTTAACAACGGCAATCAAATGAAGAACCCACTCTATCAAGCCTTTGTTGATGCAGGGGTTGAAGCGGGTTATTTAGCAACTAACGATTATAACGGCGCTGGGCAAGAAGGTTTTGGCCCAATGCACATGACCGTTAAAAATGGCGTGCGCAGTTCAACGTCTAATGCTTATCTTCGTCCAGCCATGTCACGTGACAACCTTACGGTAATCACTCACGCCTTGGTGCATAGAGTGCTGCTTGAAGGCAAAAAAGCCGTTGGCGTTCGTTATGAGCGCAAAGGCAAAGTGATTGATGTGATGGTTAACAAAGAAGTCATTTTGTCGGCTGGCCCTATTGGTTCACCGCACATTTTGCAGCTTTCAGGCATCGGCGCTAAAGACGTATTAGAAGAAGCAGGCATTGAAGTAAAACATGAGCTGCCGGGCGTTGGTCAGAATCTACAAGATCACCTAGAGTTCTATTTCCAGTTTAAGTGTAACGAGCCTATCACCCTCAATGGTGAATTAAGCTTGTGGCGTAAATTCCTGATTGGCGCACGTTGGATCTTAACCAAAAAAGGACTAGGCGCAACTAATCACTTTGAGTCTTGTGGTTTTATTCGCTCAAAATCCAACCTTGAATGGCCTGATTTACAATATCACTTTTTACCAGCAGCCATGCGCTACGATGGTAAAGAAGCATTTTCAGGTCATGGTTTTCAGGTGCATATTGGCCACAATAAACCCAAGAGTCGTGGTTCTATTAAAGCATTGTCGAGCGACCCTAAAGCGCATCCGCAAATTCGCTTTAATTATCTTGAGCACGAAGAAGATCGTGAAGCCTTTCGCGCCTGTGTTCGCCTAACTCGCGAGATTATTAATCAAAGCGCGTTAGACAAATACCGCGGTGAAGAAATTCAACCGGGCATTAATGTGCAAACCGACGAAGAAATTGACACCTTTGTCCGTCAATTTGTCGAAAGTGCTTATCATCCGTCATGTTCATGTAAAATGGGCGTTGATGAATTATCGGTCGTCGACCCACAAACTCGTGTACATGGAATGACAGGTTTGCGTGTGGTTGATTCGTCAATTTTCCCGACTATTCCTAACGGCAACTTGAACGCACCAACCATTATGGTTGCCGAGCGTGCAGCGGACATCATCCGTGGTCAAGACATGCTAACACCCTCAAGTGCAGCGGTAAAAATAGCCAGCAATTGGCAAGAGAAGCAACGCAACAATCCGCCAAAACGTAATACAAACTAGATTTCATTATTCGCGCAAGCTCAATGCCCATTCGGGGTGTTGAGTTGCGTGCATTATAAAAGAGGAGTAACAACTATGTATAAAACTACAGCCACTATCAGTAGGAGACCCGTATGACAACTTGGCTATCTGCAGGGCTAATCTTTACCTTTATCGCCATTGCATTTGTAATATATCGCTGGGGCAACGTTCGTTGTGTTGGCGTCACCCCCGTAAGAACTTTCACCTTTATTGCGATCCTATTTACTTCTGGCCTTGATGTGGGGCTTATTATGTTCCCGCTCACTGAATTTGCAGGTTATGCAGATTTGGCCACAAGTCCTGAATATGCATTTACTAACCCACTAGCCGTAGAATTTGGCTTCTGGGCGTTTTTGATTTGGGGATTCTACTTTTTGACCTGTTTCTATTTTTGTGTCATTGAGCCTCGCGTGAAGTTTTTCGAATTACCACCAATCAAACTCATTAACAACATTGTGATTATCGGTACCTGTGCTTTTACCGCATTCCTTTTGTTAAGCAATCTCAATTGGTATTTACCTGAAATTGGTGATGGTAGTAAATATTCTACTAGCTTCTATTTAGTGGTATTCGGTGTCATAGCTTGCGCCGTATATTCGAGCACTAGCATACGTTATGTACGCCTGCTCAGTCTGGCGACAACCTGGTTATTCCTAGGTCTTATTGCCATTATGTGGTCTGGTGCATTCTTATCAGAAAATTCTAGCATTGGTGAATTTGCAACGACGATAGCGCTCATTGGTGGCTATTTTGGCAATATTCATGAGTTCCTTTTACCAATGAACGATTACCATGAGTTCTACCTGTACTGGTGGTTCGCTTGGAGTATCATGATCGGTCAATTTACCGCTCGTTTTGTTGGCGGTTTACGCACATATCAAGTGTTATTAGCGATGTTGGTTTTCCCATCAATTCCTATCGGAATTTGGTTTACCGTGCTTTATTACTACAGTGCAAATAGCATCGACACCACAGGTTTCTACAACATCATCATGGCTGTTGTTGGCATAACCTTTGTCATCAACTCGCTTGATTCGTTGATCCGTCTATACACCGACAACCTTAACATTACCGTTGCTCGTGTTGGTAAGCTTAAATATTTCCTTGGCAACCTTGTTGTTCTGAGTCTGTTGACCTTGTTATTTAAATATGAGTTCTTGCAAATCCAATGGGTTGGCGCCGTTGTCATCGGCCTATTCTTCTCATGTTTTGCTTATATCCTGATCGCTAAGTTTAAAGAAGTCAGCGCGATAGATTGCTCACCAGAAGAAAACGAAATTGATTTTAAGAAAATTGAATTAGCTAACTAATCTTATAAGAAGTGATAAAAATGAATAATAAAACTTTCAATAAAAAAACAATGAATAAAGCGATTATCGCCACTGCAACGGCTTGTTTACTTACCGTATCTGCTGGCGCAAGTGCTGCATTATCTTCAACGGTTAAAGCAGTTTCTGACTATACCTTTAACGGTGTTAGCCAAACAGATAGCAAGCCTGCACTACAAGCAAGTTTTGACTACGCTGCTGATAACGGTTTTTACGCCGGTACTTGGGCGTCTAACGTTGATTTTGGTGCGGGTGAAGATACCAATATAGAATGGGATGTTTACGCTGGTAAATATTTTCAGCTTAACGACAAAGTTGGCGTAGATGCAGGTATTGCTTATTACACTTACCACGGAGATTCAGCATCAAGCACTTATAAGTACCCTGAAGTTTATGCAAAGTTTGGCTATGCATCTTCAATGGGCGCTAGTGAATTAAACTTCTGGTACAGCTGGGATTACTTTGGCTTAGATGTAGGTCACTACATTGCAATGGCGGCTCATACCGTTGAAGTTTCTCCGGGTCATAGCATCAAAGTTAGCTTTGATCGTTCTACCTCTGAAGACAAAAACATATGGTCTTGGAATGCTAAAGCAGCATACAACCATTACCGCATTGCTTACATGACAAGCTATAAAGGCTTTGATTTTGACGTAGCGCTAGAAGATACCAACATGGACCTTGATAACGCAGACGCACGTATTGTATTGTCTGTATCACGTACATTTAGCTTCTAATATTTGATTGAACATTCGGATCCATGCCATTGCAGGCATGGATGGCGCTACTTAGGTTTCGCAGCATAAAACCTGCCATGTGCAAACATGGCACTGCCCGATACGTTCTCCCTGAACATAAAAGCCCCTGCTATCGCTAGCAGGGGCTTTTTTATGCCACGTGATAAGTCCCTCTGGTTATCTTTTGTATATAGACCAAGCGTCTACAAAATGGGGATAGGAATAATAAACACCGTTTGAAATCCCCGCACAATTCGTCTGTTTTAGTCCGCCTCTCTAAAAGAGCCTCGCTGCCCTTACAAATCAGTGGCATTCGCTATTTCACAATCGATGTATTTATCAATATCGATGGCATCAATCTGTTCTGGCTGCAAAAACTTTTTTGCATATTCCAAATAAACACCAGATTCTAAAAACAATGTGAATATATCGCCGTCAATATGTTGTTTTTTGACCATAACCCTCATGATTGTTAATGATTCGCTTAACGTTTTGGCATTTTTATAGGGTCTATCTGATGCGGTCAATGCTTCAAAAATATCCGCCACAGCCATGATCCTCGCTGGAATCGACATTTGGGCTTTGGTTAGTTTTTTCGGATAACCGGTACCGATTAAGGTTTCGTGGTGACCTCCGGCATACTCCGGCACCTTTTTTAACTCATCGGGTAGCGGCAGCTTATTTAGCATCTTAATGGTCACGATCATATGGGCATTAATTTTAAATCTTTCTTCCGCGGTTAAGGTGCCTTTTTTAATCCGTAAATTATAAAGCTCACCCAAGTTATATAAGTATTTAGGGATTTTAACTTTAAAACCTTGTTCTTCGTATTCTTTAGTTCTATCGATCGTTCTTTTTATTAGATGCTGTTTCTTATTACTTAATAGTGTTTCTTGATGCGGAGCCTGTTTAATATCTGTGTACCTTAACCTTTCAGCCTTTGACAGGCCTAATGAATCATCAAAATACCTCAGCCATGATCGGGCGCCGATGCGATCTAACTGTGCGATATCATCGTCATGCATAAACTCGCCACCGATATTACACTTGGCTATAAATGCAAACTGTTCAAATAATTCATCTTGTTGTATTTTTAACTGTTGGTTAACTAGCGTTTCATCCTGCCCATGAATAATTTTTTGATAGGCGGTTATTTGTAAATCCCGATGTATAATTTCACAGCGTGCTCTTATCTCATGTATTCTGTTATAGATCGTTTCTAATTTTACCGCTTTATCGACCACATATTCAGGAGTTGTCACTTTTCCGCAGTCGTGTAACCAGGCGGCTATTTCTAACTCTCGTTGTTCTTCTTTAGTTTTTAAATCAAAATCTTTAAAGGCTTCGTTTTGTGATTCTTTTGCCGCTTCGGTAATCATCAAGGTTAGTATCGGCACCCGATGACAATGGTTTCCGGTATAGACAGACTTTTCATCAATGGCTTCTGCCATCAATTGAATAAAAGCGTTTAGCAGCGTATCTTGCTGCTTTTGATGATTATTCATTTTCTCGGACATTGTTAACATCGAAATACTTAACTGGTGAAGCTCATCAATAGAACTGTCTATCAGCTGTACCTGATCATAATCTAGATTTTTAATGATATTACTTTGATTTTCTAAGGCTAAAATGGGTTTGACGATTAGGGTTGAAACATACCAAACTATCGGCAGCAACAATAAAAGCAAGATGACGCTGGTAATGAAAGATTCCTGTATCTCTGCCATATAAGGCGCCATAGCATCATCTTCTTTGGTCATTACCGCTAAGTAATTGCCCGTTTCCATGACGGCTGTAAATAGAAAGTAATTAATACCAGCTATTGCTATCGTGCTTACTGTATTAAGATTCTGTTTGGCAATCGTTAATATCTCAACACTGGGTATGATATTGGAATGACTAAGATAAAAGTTGTGATCACCTTGTGGAAACCATTTATTTTCCAGAAAATCGACTTCTCTAGACGTTAGGCTAGCGTAGGCTTGGTCCAAGATTTCAATTAATATTTTTTTCTTACTAATATAGTGTAATCCGGCCATCGAATTATCAGAAATATTTTGATTAGTTAACGCTGTAGCTTGTAAATTAGTTAGCTGATGGTTGCTTGAAATATGCTGATAGACCTTGTCTATTTCAATGTTAGCTGCAACCTCGCCAGTTGCCACCATTTCGAGGGCAGCGGTCGGGGAGCTCGCCTCAATGATTGTTATTGCCGGGTAATTGCTTTTGATATAGTCATGAGAATAAAAATATCCTAACGCGTTGGAGACGCTTTTATTATTCTTTTCAATCTCTGCTAATGTGCTATATGGTGAGTTTTTTCTTATGATTAATTGCGGCGTGGTTTTGATATAAAAATGCTTAGAAAAATAGTTATCCTCGGTGCGATACTTTTTTGACAAAATCGAGTGCAAAACATCGATGGTGCCATTGTCGTATAATGCCACCAACTCCGGCCAAGAATAACCGTTGATAAACCGTATGTTCATGTCTACTTTTTGTGCCAGCAGTCTGATTAAATCAACAGAATAGCCTTTGGGAACACCACTGATGGCATAATCAAAAGGTACCCAGTCTAGTTCATTGCCAATGACGATACTTTCTAAGCCATCTAAATATGCTCTTTGCTCTTTTTTCAATGCAATTTTTCTTTCAACCAGCACAGAATCTTTCTGCTCATTAAGCCTCGATATTAACTCTTTATCCTGATTGAAAATAAATGAGCTTATCTCGCTACCTAGATTTTGATCTTTTAAGTTGTCAGAAATAGTCGAGATTGCATAGTCTAAAGAGAGTACCGAGCCGGAATTTTTGACTTGCTTAACATAAGATATTCCTTGGCTGGACAAGTTTGCAAAAGCAAAGGGCGGTGTTTTTATCACCTTTTTATGCTTTAAGCCGGTGATGTACCAGTTTCTTACTCGGGGATCAAAGTTAGTTTTTATTTCAGCGGTTTTAATGATATTTAGTTTTTCATCTAAAAAATATTGATATCTAGTAATATCACTACCTTGTCTATAGGTTCTTTCTTCGAGATATTTGGCACTTGGTTCCGAGTTTGAATCCGTTAAGCTTCGATGAATTTTCAAATTAATTAACAGATAAAAATTACCAAATTTATCGCCCATATCTATTGCGTACAAATCTTTATTGGCTTTTAATAACTCGATATAACCTTCTAAGTAGAGGTGCTTTTGATCGCGTTCTGGCATTAAATGAATATTAATGGCATGGCTCAGTGGAATTAAAATACTTTCATTTATTTGATCAAAAGACAAGCTCCTCTCAGCGATTTTTTTTGAGTATAGAGAGAAGCTCTCTTGGGTCGCTTTTAAAGCAAGTTTTTTAGCTGAGTAATATTTTTCAATGACGATTACCGAGGTAAAAATCGTAATGATCATAAAGAACAATAAAAGAATGGTTGGTCTAATTTTTATAAATTTTTTTTTCACCTTAATCATCAGACATTATTCTTATTATTAGTACGTTATTCATACTATACACCTAAGCGTATAACCACTTCAATACGACTTTTTAAGGAAATTATCGGACATGATCCATGACTAATACCTCTGCTTCTGTTGTACTAAAGCGTGGCTAATTGAACCGCATGATACAGTCACCCCATCCGTACAGGCTCTATAACCGTGTCATTTTCGTACTTTACTAACCAATAAAAAGACCAACTTTAAATTAGTTGAGATCGAATCAGCGTTTAAGGTAAACAAAGGAAATTAGATTGGCAATATTATATAGCTGGAACTTTAATACCGATTACTAAGCTGGTAATACAAGTGAGCAGTACTCAGAAAAACCGATGTGTTTTGCGTATAGGAGCCATAAACGATTTTTTTAAAGTCCAACTAGTACCGCCTGATGAGGTTTACTTTTATTGTGCTTTATCGTCGTTTTTGGGGATTGTGGTTAAAAAAGATGGCTTTAAATATGCTGCGCACCATTGGCCTATTCTTCTCGTGCTTTGGGTATATCTTGTTTACTAAATTTCAAGCAGTCAGTGAGATAGAGTACTCAGCCGACGAAAATTGAATTAGCTAACTAATCTTATATAAAGTGATAACAATTATTAATAAAACAACAATCAACAAAACGATCTTCGCTACCACAGCAGCTTATTTACTAATCCTATCAACAGGCTGCTGCGTTATATTCAACGGTTAAAGCCGTTTCTGACTATAACTTTAACGCTATTTTCACACCGGTATTTGGGCGTCTAACGTCGATTTTGGTGCGAGTATTGCTTATTACACATACCACGGTGGTTCAGCATCAAGCTCGTAGTAAGTCCCCTGAAGTTTATGCAAAGTGTGGCCAGGCATCTTGCTGTTGAATATACCAGCACGGGCGGTGCTGGGAGCATAAAGCCTGACCGTTCATCCTGAACAAAAAAGCCCCTGCTATCACTAGCAGGGGCTTTTTTTATGCGAGCCAATTTGGCCTAAATAATTGGCTCGCCAAGCGCTTGTGCAACGTCTTGCATCTCTTCTTTAGATTGATGATCACTTGCCAACCATTGATATAAAATTGGCAGTACGATTAAGGTACAGATGGTGCCAATCATCATGCCAGCGACTAAGATTATGCCAATAGAGTTTCGCGCTTCTGCGCCAGCACCAGTAACCAATACTAGAGGGAAATGCCCTAATACGGTGGCGGCAGTAGTCATTAATATTGGACGTAACCTTGTGCTAGCTGCTTCTTTCACCGCACTCATTTTATTCATGCCTTGGTGCTGCATTTGATTAGCAAATTCAACAATCAAAATACCATTTTTAGTGATTAAGCCCACCAGCGTTATTAAGCCAATTTGCGCATATAGATTAACCGAAGTGAAGCCTAAAAATGCCAGCATTAATGCACCCGAGAGCGCTAACGGCGCACAACCTAGCAATACGACAAGCGGGTCTCTAAAGCTATTAAATTGAATGGCCAGTACAAAATACACCACGATAAGCGATACCAGCAATACGGTTAACATGGTATTGCCTTCTTTACGCATTTCCCGTGACTCACCAGCGTAGTCAATTGAATAACCAGCAGGCAATAACTGCGCCGCCGCGTCTTCTATTTGCGATAACGCCTGCTCTTTAGTGATATGGGGCAATACACCGCCGAATATTCTAAAGGACTTTTGCTGATTAAATGATCCTAACAATCTAGGCCCAACCACCGATTTAATATAAGCAAAGCTCGACACATTAACCGTCTCGCCCGATGGTGTGGTCACCGTAAGATCTAAAATCAGCTCTGGATTAAAGCGTTTACTCGCATCTACAACGGGGATCACGCGATATGCCTTGCCGTTATCATTGTATTGATTAACAAAGTTATTTGATAACAACACACTGAGTTGATCGTTAATCGCAGCAACCGTTAAGCCAAGATCGGCAATGATCGTTTTATCCATCACTAATTGACTCTGCGCCAAATCAATTTTTAAGTCGGTATCAACAAACATAAAGCTGCCTGTTTGATACGCTTTGCCAATAATTTGCTGGGCATAGCCCAACATGTTTTCGTAACTGTCGTTGGCTCGAACCACCACTTCCACATCGAATTGACCTGCCGTAGGCAAAGAAGCTGGTAAAATCGGAAATAGGTTTAGTGAACTAACGCCGCCAAGCTGGCCGAATAATGGCCCAATCATGTCATGTACCGAGTTTTCTCGCTTCGCTAGCGGCTCTAATGATACACCGCCAAAACCGGCATTTTTAGTAACAATTTGCCAGGTATATTTACCGCCATCGACGCCGTTCATCACGTCACTTACTTGATACATTTGATTGGTTGTATAAGTTAACGATGATTCAGGGGCAGACGTCACCACCACATTAATTTCACCTTGATCTTCAACCGGTGCAAGTTCGTGTGAAGACAACAAATAAAATGGCACGGTGAGTAATGTAAATATCACGGCGCAAAAAATTACTTGTGCTCGACAGGTAAATAAAACATCTAAAACGCTAATATATTGGCGTTGTAAACGTTCAAAATAGCCATTGATAAGTTTGGTGAATTTACCTTCATGTCCGCCTTGCGAAGAGACATACGCACTCATAATTGGTGATAAGGTAACTGCTACTACGCCTGAAATAAGCACCGCGACCGCTAAGGTAAAGGCGAATTCTCTAAACAAGAATCCCGTTAGACCAGACAAAAAACCGATAGGCGCGTATACCGCCGCTAGGGTTAAGGTCATCGCGATCACAGGTACCAATAATTGGCGTGAACTGATTAACGCTGCTTCAACACGTCCTTTGCCTTCACGCATATGGCGCGCTACATTTTCTACCACCACGATGGCGTCATCGACCACCAGACCAACCGATAAAACAACGGCTAAGATAGTTAATAGATTAAGCGAAAAGCCCATCAATGACATCACGCTAATCGCGCCTAAAATCGAAATTGGAATGGTAATTAGCGGCACTAAAGCACTTCTAAATGAGCCCATCATTAAGACCACCACAATGCCAACCAAAAAGACGGTTTCAAGCAGGGTAGTAAATATCTCTTTAATGGCATCTCGCATATACAAGGTGCCGTCATAACCAATGGCAATGCGGATATTTTCTGGTAGCTGCTTATTAAGCTCATCAATTCTTTGATAAAGCTCGTCACCAATACTAATTTCATTGGCGCCAGGCAGTGGCCATACCGCAATAAAGGTTGTTTGGTCGTGATCAAGGCGGGCATCAACCCGCCCCTCTTCTTCGCCAACTTCAATAGTGGCAACATCGCCCAAAGTTATTTGCGCGCCATCGATGCTTACTATCACCATCTGCTCAAATTCAGTAACGCTGCTTAACAAAGTATTGGCCATTAAGTCGATGCGTTGTCTGTTGTTTTTACTGTAACCAAGCGTGGCAATGGTATTGTTGTCTCGTAGGGCAGCCAGTACTTGATTAGCACTGATGTTAAACGCCGCCAGCTTGTCTGAGTCAATCCAAATGCGCATCGCAGGGTTGCGCCCGCCCTCAAGGGTGACCTTTTGCACGCCGCCAATGTCACTTAATACGGGAATGATATTTCGGGTGAAATAATCGGTAATTTTACTACGGGCTAAATCACCCGATTCAATGTTTAGATAGAATAACGCGTTTGCTCTGTCGGCACGCACCACCGATATGGCAGGATCTTGCGCGCCTTGTGGCAGCTCAAACTTTATTTGGCTAAGCTGCGCGGTAAGCTCGCTCAACGCCGCGGTTGAGTCATAGTTTAGATCTAGCCATGCGGTTACCTTGCTGCTGCCAGCGATGGTAATTGAATCGACATAATCAACGCCGGGCACGGTAGAAGCCACACGCTCGATAGGTTCGGTGATATATCCTTTAACAACCTCGGCAGCAGCGCCTGTGTAAACCGTGTTAATGACCAAGGAGGTACTTTCAATTTTAGGAAATTGCTGCACCGAAATACTGCCTGACGAATACACGCCAGCAATGACAATCAGCAACGATAAAACAATCGCGAGCAATGGTTTTCTGACAAAAATATCCATGATGGATTTTTTATTGTCGACTGATTCACTCATTATTTGATCCCCGCGACAGGCGTAGTCACGCTTGTAGAATCTGCTGTATTTTTGGCATAAACCAACAACTGAGGGCGCAACTTAAATGCCCCTATGGTGGCAATTAACATGCCCTGCTCTAGTCCCTGACGCACGATATGATTGTCGCCATCGCGTTGTCCAAGAATAACCGAGCGTTTGTGCGCACGATATTGCCCGCTATCATCTTTAATCAGTTCAAACACATAACTGCCAAACGGACTTCTAACGACGGATGAATTTGGCACGATTACCACTTGTTGTGATTTTTTAGGGATCGCAATTTTTACCAGTTCATTGTGCGATAACAAATCACGGCTGTTATTAATCTGCGCGCGATATGAAAGGTGTCGTGAAGCAGCATCCATTTGACTATGTTTAGCGATGACTAATGCAGACAGATGTTGTGGCTGCTCAGCTTGGCTTATTTTTGTTAGCGTAATCTGACTATCGAGTGATAATTTAGCCATGGTTTGCGGCAGTTTAAAATCAAGCCACATGTCTTTGTCATCATCGACCAATGTGGTTAAGCTAGTATTGGCGTTAAGAAACTGGCCAACCTCAAAAGTCTCTAATCCCATGGTGCCACTAAATGGTGCCAACACTTGTTTCTTGTCGATAACACTTTGTAAATTAGCGATGTTGGCTAAGCTAACTTGATAATCTGCCTGCGCAGAATCTACCAGTTGCTGGCTTACTTTATTGCCCGCCAGTAATTTTTCATTACGCTCTAAGGTCGCTTTAGCCAATTTAAAAGACGCGTTAGCCGCTTGCAGCTGCGCTTGCTCTTCACTGGTATTCAGGGCGATTAATAACTGGCCTTGAACAACGTGACCACCAGCGGTGTAATTTACCTGCTCAATGGTACCTGACAATTGATTATGTAAGGTCACCGCCTTAATAGCTCTAACCTGCCCTGTCACCTGATAAGTTGGCTGATAAGTTGACGATTTGGTTATCAGGGTTTCAACCGTTGCAGAGGGTTCAGGAAAAGACTCACCAAACGCAATAGCGGCTTGTACTTGTCCAACTTTGATATAGGCCAAACTGCCTATGGTAATCACAACAATAGAAACTGCGGTGGCCCAGCGACGAATACTCATAATAATTTTCCTAATGCTTGCTTATACCAATTCCCATAATTAATTGCTCATTATTGATGGTTAAAACAAATGATAACTGCGTTATTTATTCTCTATGTAGAATAACTACATACGTAAATAAATGTCTTGTTCTCGTTCGTTTTTCCTCACCAATAATCGACCACTAATTTAACGGAATTGGTATTAACGTAAGTTGTGTTGGATTAACAATTGCTCGGTGTGTTTGATGCCAGCGCTATCAAGTGGCTTTTGCCATTGATAAGAATTAAACAATCGGGTAAATATGCGAACAATTGCCGCGTCACACGCCACAGGTTCATATAATTTAGCTTCGCCTTTGGCTATCTCTCGAATTTGTACCAAACGACTCACGTTTTGATAACCAACGGTTAGCGCCCAACCAGCAAGATTAATTTCTTCTATGAACTGTTCAATATCACCCTCGCTTGATAACTCACCCGAATGCGCAGCGTCGCTCATGCAGCCATAAAATAGTTTTTCGCAATTTTTATGCGCATCCATCATGCGCTCGCGCCATAACGGAGAGGTGCGCTTAACCACCAGTTCATTAGTGACAAAGGAGTCTAAGTGAATATCAAAAGAATAGACTTGAGTTTTCAGAGGGTTTAACAACGTGATGCCAATCAGGCGCTCAGGAGTGGATAGTGGCAATGCTAAAACCTGCTCGAACACGCTGCATTGATGACGGTAAACGCGGATTGCTAGCGCAAAAATAATATCTTCTTTGCATTGCACATGCTTGTAAATAGAGCCCATAGACATGCCCGCTTTCTTCGCGACAGCCGACATTGTAAAGTCTAATAATGACGTCAGCTCAATGCATTGCGCCGCGGCGTCTAGGATCATATTCTCTTGCTCTTGCAAGCTATATTTCGCTGCTGGTACCATTATTAACTCTCTCTAGATTCAATATGAACAACGTTCGAACGCCATTCGAATGGCGTTATTCTAACCATTTTTAATAGAGAGTCAATTGTTTAAAATGTTCGTACAAGTAAGGTTTTCATTAGGATCTGTTTGGACACATCACTTTGTTGCTATGGCACTTGTATTAACAACTAAATTAAATTAACAACTTTACACATTAAAATCATATAGATAAGATTTATAACGAGGGGGTTAAACACTGTTTTACGTTAAAAACAAAATAGGGAGCCGGCTACATTAGAATTTGAGTATTGAGGATGACGCAAGCGGAGTATCAGGCGATGAATTGTAATTTTCAGGAATAGATAGCCTCGATCAACTCAAGGCTCTTTAGCTTTAACTAATAGCTTGCTGATAATAATCTTGCGTTTTGATCCAAGCCACTGAGTCATTTTCACTTTGAGCTAACTCTTGCAAATAAGGCAGTAACTGTTCAGAGAAATCTTCACTGCTTTCTTTGGGCAATACTGTCGGTAAATGATCCACCGCTTGGATATATACACCAGCAACTTCTGACTCAATAATGGGTTTAGGCAGCTTAGTAATGGCGCTGTAAATTGGAATTGGATTACCCGCGCTATTTGGATCGCAACTAACATCACTGATGATGCTTATTTTGGGCGAGCTGCCTAAACTTTGCTTGGTGACAAATGGCAAGGTTCCCGGCGCCAAGTATGCACAATTGACCATAATGTCAAAATCGTTGATGGCTAAAAATGGGCCACCGGCTTTAGTTTCCGTCAAATCCCATTGGGTCACTTCAATACCCAACTCACGACATAATTCAACAGCACCCTTACCGCTGCGCCCTCTAGCGCCAACCACCAAAGCGCGAGGTGGCGCTATTGCAGCCACCATTTTGGCTCGTAAACTATCAAGATAAAGATCTTTGCTTTCATGACTCAGTTGAGCAGGAAAAAGGTCTGAAGACTGTGCATGGTGATAATATCCAGCGATAGATATTGCAGCCCCAACGTAACCCGCCCAGAAGCCAAAGGCACAAACTCGACGACCAGCATTGTCTTGTAGGAACTCTAAATCTAAAATTTCACCACCACCGGCTTTAAACCGCGCTAAGATTTGTGGCGCTTCGTCTTGTCCCTTAAAGGCATGGGCAAAATAGATGTGGCGATGAACGATTGGAAATTCTTGCAGCTCTAACTCCTTTAAACCCAAAATAATGGCTTCTTTAGGCGCCTTTGACCAGCTATTGTTTTCTGCCAATTCACAACCAACATTAAGGTAATCTTGCTGGTCAAATAGCCGATGAGGGCAGCGTTCATCAATGACCTTAGCCCCACCGTCGATAAGGGTTTTGGCTCCAACAGGCGTTAGAGGGGTTCGGCGTTCACCAATCTTAACTTCGGCGCGTAGCCAAAAGATAGCGGTCATTACAAATTCCTTAATTTGATTGGTTTTGAATACCAATTTGACAATATAAATAAGAACATACCATACATCAAAAGATTTATACCAGTATTAACAGTGGCCATACCATTACACACGATGCCAAGGATAATTATTATGAACATAACCTAATTCTACCATTCACATTCACATTCTCCCTTTGAACATGGTATTGGTATTTATCTCATCTGCAATATTTTTATACGTCGAACGCGAGATGATTTATGCTTATTAACTCCCTGCTTCCAATCAAAACAACAATATTTATCATCAATAAGCGTGCATATTATTGCTATATCTACCCTAAAGTTTTTATGCCACTATCTAGTGAGTTATTCGCCAATATTTAGTATGCCTAAACATGTCGCCTGAAAATAAATATACCACTCTAGCCTCTTGGCCGATGGCTGTTTCGCGTGCATTAATTGCCCAAGGTATCGATCCAAAGCCAGTACTTGCAAGTGCAGGCATTGATATTAATATCATTGAACAGGCACCCGATGAACGCGTACCGATAAACAAGATGACTCGTTTCTGGCAAGGTACCCAGCAAGCAACCGCCTGCCCTTCTTTTGGCTTAAAGGTCGGTGAGTATGTCCATTCAATGAATTTTAGGGCACTTGGTTTGCTGCTCGTTACCTGTAAAACGTTGGCACAGGCACTGCAAAAACTCATTAGTTATCAAGCGTTGATTAGTGACTCAGTCACGACTCGATTACAACATCGACCACAAGCAACCGCACTAACTATTGAGCCATTAGCGGGCGTTGATATTAGCCCCTTGGCTATCGATGCCTTTTTCTCGGCGTTTGTGCACCACTGCACCGATATGATTGGTCAGCAGAAACTGGTAGTCGAGATTGAGTTAATGCGGGAAAAGCCCGAAAACCCTGCGCCGTGGCAAGCATTTTTTAATTGTCCGGTGACCTTTAATGCCACAGAAAATAGCTTGTGGATGGATAGAACCATGTTGGAGCAACTAACGATTATGGGCGATGCCCACCTTGCGCAGCAAAATGAAAGCGCGGTGCAAAGTTATCTTGAGCAAATGAATGCGTCATCTTGGTCTGAGCGCACCAGTCAAGTTATTCATAAAACATTGCCTAACAGTGAGCCTACTTTGGCCGGCATTGCCAGCGTTTTTAATATCACTGAGCGCACGTTAGGCCGCCGCCTGAAAACAGAGGGAACAACCTTTAGACAGCTATTACAGAATAAACGACAAGAACTTGCCCAATATTATTTATCAAAAACAAGCCTTAGCATTACCGAAATTACCTTTAATTTAGCCTTTACCGATGTCAGTAACTTTTGCCGTGCGTTTCAGCGCTGGAACGCAATGAGCCCTTCGAAATATCGTCAAAAAACCTTCAATTTACAGTAATACCCACCAGCTAGGCATTCACAATGGCCGCTAATTTCGCATTTTCAGACTGTGCTTTGTCGTAAAGCGACAAGTTAAACTCAGCTGTTTTTTATACGATAGTTTCTCGTAGCATAAAAATAACAAGATGAGAGCACACGATGAAATTACTAATACCCCCTTTTAAGCTGGCATTAGTGCCGTTAGCCTTTGCGATCATTAACGGCTGCAATAACAATAGCAGCGATAATTCAACGCCTATTGAGCAAACACTGACCTCTAAGCCAATGATCTATGGCTTTCTAAATAACACCAGCGCAATTATTCCGGCAACGAAGCAGCAAGCGTTAAAAAACAGTATTCTCATTCAGGTAAAAAAATGATTAAAATACCCTATAGATTACTGGCGATTACTCTCGCCTTAAGTGCACTAACAGCGTGTGACAACAAACCTCAAAGCGTTAGTGGCAGTGATAAACACGGATTTAGTGCACCTAGCGCTATCACGATAGAGAAAAATCAGCAGTTGTATCGGCAATTAAACATAGATGATCAGCAAGACTTCATTCAAGCCAATCGAGGTTTGATCGCCACGGCTCCGTCTATTGAGATTAAAATGAATGATGGCACCACCATCTGGGATGCCACGGCCTATAACTTTATCAAAGACAAGGCACCAAGCAGCGTTAACCCAAGTTTGTGGCGACAAGAAACGCTTAACAAT
>JABSRV010000240.1 GCA_013214905.1 Psychrobium sp.
CATCACTATGGCCAAAAGTAGACATATCGACGTTGAATGCCGTCTCGGTCAAACCCGAGTTAAAATCAAAATTTAGCTGCTGGTTATTCGCAACTTGATCAAACTGATAACTAACGTTAAGCGTGTTTTGTTGATACTCAGCGATAGTGTCTCCTGACGTCGAAAAGGTTAGGTTAGGTCAAATCCGGCAAGCTGCTGGTTATCAAAATCACTAAGAAAATCTAGATTAAAATCAGCGTTGATATAGTCTCTGGTGCCAACATCGTGAGGTTGATAAGCTTTCGCTTGCTGTGTGACGGCAAAGAAATCATCGGCTAACTCACCAATACCAGCGAGTATTTGGGTCAGTGCCTGATGCTCACTCTCAGATAAGTCGTCATCAACTTCGTAAGATAATGCAAAGCTATCGACAAGTTGCATCTTATCTTCATCATTGCCTTGCGCCGAGCTAAAGCTAATGACAATACTGTCGCCTTCTTGAGTCTGCACGGTGACTGAAAACCGGAGTTTATCACCGTCTTCGTTATCGTCTCGAAAATTCCATTCTTGAAAAGACGCTAGCGTTCGCTCGACACGTCTTTCGCTGGTCGCTAAAAATGATTGCTGGTTAGGACCCAACTAGCCCAAGTCAGCTAATATGTCGCTAGTATTGCGGTAAGCATTACGTATATCAGATGTCGATTGATCGAGGCGATCCATTAATTGCTCGCTGCTTTCATTTTGTGCTAATCCTTGTTGTTGGCGCGTAATGACCGTGTTCATCGCTAACTCATACGCCGAATATGGATAGGAAGAAATCCCAATAGCTTTTAACGCAGTTGACAGCTCACTTTTAAGGACTAGCTCGACATCGGTATCGCATATTTGTTCGATTGTTTGCTGAAGATCGGGGGAGTCAATATTCATTGAATAATCAGCCCGATTATTATGCTATATTTTTTCGTTTAATGGCGGCGCAGTGATGATATTTCCCTAGAAAGCGATAGACCATTGTTCATCATAATTTCCATATTGTTATCGTTATCGGCAGCTCAAAAATAACTTTAGTTATTAGCAGAGTTTGATCGCTAAGGAAAACTAGCGCTGTAATTTCCCATCCCCTGCTCTCCCTTTGTTGTTTACACTAGCCCTATACACAGAATTTATCATCACTAAGGAATTATGATGGCTCAGTTTATTTATTCAATGCATCAGGTTGGTAAAGTTCTACCGCCTAAAAAACATATTTTAAAAGACATTTCCCTAAGCTTTTTTCCCGGTGCAAAAATTGGCGTACTTGGTTTAAATGGCTCTGGTAAATCTACCCTATTGCGGATCATGGCAGGTTTAGATACTGACATTGAAGGGGAGGCGCGCCCCCTCGCCAACATTCGCATTGGTTACTTGCCACAAGAGCCACAGCTTGATGGAGAAAAAACAGTGCGTGAGTCGGCTGAAGAAGCGTTTGGTGACGTTAGAGCGCGCTGCAGACGCGCTGCGTTTGCCTGAATAGGATCGTGAAATCTGTTTTTTTCTGGCGGCGAGCGCCGCCGTGTGGCTCTTTTTCGATTATTACTTGAAAAGCCCGATATGTTATTGCTCGACGAACCAACCAACCACCTCGATGCAGAATCAGTGGCGTGGTTAGAGCGCTTCTTACATGACTATAAAGGCACTGTTGTCGCCATTAGGCACGATAGATATTTCCTTGATAATGTTGCAGGTTGGATATTAGAGCTTGATCGCGGTCATGGCATCCAGTGGGAAGGCAACTACTCAAGTTGGTTAGAGCAAAAAAATGACCGATTATCTCAAGAAAAGTCGCAAGAAAAGACTCGCCAAAAATCCATAGCAAAATAATTAGAGTGGGTTTGCTCTAACCCTAAAGCGCGACAAGCCAAAAGCAAGTCACGTATGGCCCGTTTTGAAGAGCTTAATCAAAACGATTACCAAAAGCGTAATGAAACAAACGAGTTGTTTATTCCGCCTGGACCGCGCTTAGGCGATAAAGTTTTGGACATCTTCGGCCTAACAAAGTCATTTGATGGCCGAGTACTCATTGACGATTTAAGCCTAAGCATCCCTAAAGGCGCCATTGTTGGTATTATCGGCCCTAACGGTGCAGGTCAATCAACACTATTCAAGATGATCACTAACGATGAGCAGCCAGATTCTGGACACATTAAATTAGGTGAATCAGGTGTTGTAGCAAGTGTTGTAGCAAGTGTTGACCAATTTCGTGATGATATGAATGAAAACAACACTGTATTTTAAGAAATAGCTGACGTTCAAGACACCATAATCGTTGGTAATTTACAAATACCTTCGCGCTCTTACGTCGGTAGATTTAACTTTAAGGGCGGCGATCAGCAAAAGCGTATCAAAGAGTTGTCTGGGGGGGAACGTAATCAGGTGCATTTGGCTAAGTTGCTAAAGGCCGGTGGGAATATGATTTGACTCGATGAGCCAACCAATGATCTAGACGTTGAAACTTTGCGTGCACTGGAAGATTCGATTTTAAATTACTGTGATGAAGGGAAAATAAATTTCTTTGAAGGTGCGTACAGTGATTACGAGAAATGCCTAAAAGAAACCCTTGGTGACGCTGCAACAAACCCGCATAGCATCAAATACAAACGCATATCTTAATCATCTTATCGGCCAGCAAATAAGTGGATGGCCGATTCTCCTCTCTCTAAATTTAAATTTGCATTACTAGTCTATAATACGCTAACTTGACTATACTTAAGGAACTTTTAGAAAATGTAAGAGAAACGCTATGCAAAATAAAAGACTATTTCAACGCGTATTGTTTAGCCACGATGCCAAGTTAGTTGTCGATGACTGTCAGTATATAACGCAGATTCTAGATCTGTCATTGCATGGCTTCCTATGTACCCAACCAAGCCAATTTTCTGCAAGGCTAAATCAAAAGCTGCAACTTATCTTAACGCTAGACCAACAACGCAGCATTATTATGGATGCATTTATTACTCATATCGACAACGGTATGTTAGGTATGCAATGCGATCATATTGATATCGATAGCATTTCTCAGTTAAAACGTTTAATTCAGTTAAATTTGGCCAACGACGAATTACTGAATCGAAACCTTGATCAATTGGCGCGCTAACTTTTAAGCTAGCTTAAGTCATGAAAATATTGAATCAATCGCTTGCGATAATTTCTTAACGCCTATTATTTCCATGCCTTTGGGTGGCGTTTTAGGCACATTGCCAAGCGGAACCAATGCTCGGGTAAATCCATGCTTTATTGCTTCTCGAATGCGCTCTTGACCACTAGGCACAGGACGAATCTCCCCCGCTAATCCTACTTCGCCAAACACAATTAAATTATGTGGCAACGCTTGGTTTTTAAAGCTCGATACCATCGCCATTAATAACGCTAGATCAGAGCCTGTTTCCGTCACTTTAACGCCGCCGACTACATTGGCGAATACGTCTTGATCGGACATTTGCAAACCAGCATGACGATGTAGCACTGCCAACAATAACGCTAATCTGTTTTGATCTAAGCCAACCGCAATACGTCGTGGGTTAGGCATTTGTGATTCATCAACCAAGGCTTGCACTTCAACGAGCAATGGACGCGTGCCTTCCCAAATCACCAAAACTACGGAACCCGGACTTTCTTCATCGTCACGGGATAAAAATATGGCTGACGGATTAGAGACTTCTTTTAGCCCTTTCCCTGTCATCGCAAAAACCCCGAGTTCATTGACCGCGCCAAAACGATTTTTATGACTGCGGATCGTTCTAAAACGACTGTCCATATCACCGTCAAACATCACTGAACAATCAATGCAATGCTCTAATACCTTAGGTCCAGCTAACGCCCCATCCTTAGTTACGTGCCCGACTAAAAAGATTGCTACGCCATATTGTTTGGCAAAGCGAGTAAGAAACGCTGCCGACTCTCGCACTTGAGAGACACTGCCCGGCGCCGAGGCTATATCGCCAACATGCACTACTTGAATAGAATCGATAACAATGACTTTAGGTAACTCTTTCATCGCTATATCACAAATTTTTTCCACCGAGGTTTCGGCCAACATCTTTAACTTATCGGTAGGCAGCCCCAAACGATTTGCACGCATAGCAACCTGCTGGAGCGACTCTTCACCGGTAACATATAACGCATTCATTTTACTCGCCAAGCCGCACATGACTTGCAATAGCAAGGTACTTTTACCCGCGCCAGGATTGCCACCGATCAAAATAGCTGACCCCGGTACGATGCCACCACCTAAAACGCGATCCAATTCTAAATAACCACTGCTGATACGAGGTAATTCGGTTAATGATATCTGTTGCAAGGTTTCAACTTTACTAGCCGTTTCACCAGCATAGCCAGAATACCTGGCGCTGCGCGCATCTTGAGGTTCGGCACTAACCCGAATTTCAGTGATTGTATTCCACTCTTTACACGCGTTACATTGGCCTTGCCACCTTGAATGCTCGGAGCCACAATCTTCACAAACAAAACTACTTTTTGCTTTAGCCATAAATACTCTACTATTTTTACTTGAGGAAATTAAAAGGAGGCACAATAATTGCTTACATAATAAAGCATTAAACTTTTTTAAAATACGCCACTTTTTTGCCGCTAATTTATCATGCTATGGTAGTATTTTTTAGTAATTATCAAAAATTTAGCTCTACTTAATGGAATAAATTAAATCGTATGTCTTTAAATCAAGATAAAGCGTTAATTAATAACATCATCCCTTACTTTCATGATAAAGATTTCAACCAGCGTTTCGAAAGCATGACAAGTAAGCTGTCAAAATCCAGTCGTTTTTTGATAAAGATGGAAGTTAATCGCCTGCAAACGGATTGCAATCGCAGTATAGACCTTCGTGGCCGTGTTAGCGGCACATGCCAAGAATATAAGTACCAAAACTTGACTCACTATCTCGACGACGTGGCAATAGGCGTTTTTGAAGAAGCTATTTCTGTCTATACCAAATATACCACTGGTGTTTTTGAAGAAGTCACTAGCCCTAAGAATAGTTATCGAGAACAACAAGATCAGCAAGATCAGCATCGCAGGAATAATGTTCAAGATCATGCTATCACTAAACAAACGGCGGAGAATGAAGAACCTGATAGTCAAGAGGTTCCGCCAAATCATGCAAAGATCGTAAATATAGTCGACTTTAATCCTCGCAGTGAAGAGCGGGTTAATATTTTAACTAAGATAATAGTCCGCTTAGCCAATGGTAAAAGCATGGTGGCGTCTACCACTAACCTCTCGGTACATGGTGCGAAAATAAAATTATCAGCCTTGTCAGGCATCACCAATGGTCAAACGCTCTACGTGCATT
>JABSRV010000241.1 GCA_013214905.1 Psychrobium sp.
CCATACGGTCTTATTAGCCGCATGATACCGGCACAAGATGGGATTAATGCCCGTGTGATGCGCCTTAACTTCTTATTGCTTGCAAGGCAAATCATTGGTGATGAGGACGCGACTAATTTAAGTCCAAAGAAATTACGTGAAGAAGTCGAAAAGCCTGATGGCTATATCCCATTAAATCCTGATAGAAAAAACAAAAACAAATCGATTTCCGAAACGTTCACGATACAAAATGATATTGGTATTGCCGGGCAACAGTTTGCCTTAATGCAAAACGACATGAAGCTTATTCAAGATTGTGGTGGTGTATATAACTCAATGCTAGGACAAGACTCTAATGCCACCAGTGGCGTAGCAATTGCCAATTTAGTGGAGCAAGGCACGACTACACTAGCTGAACTAAACGACAACTTTCATTATTCGCGCAATAAAGTGGCCGATTTACTGCTTGCATATCTGATTGAGGATTTAGTCGACAGAGATAATGTCACGGTGATTGTTAATCGTAAAGACAAGGCTAGACGTAAGGAAATAACGCTAAACGGTGCGGATGATGGTAGTGGACGCACTAATGATGTGACTCGTTGGCGTGGACACATAGCGTTGATGCCAATGCCAGCAACACCAACATATCGCCAGCAACAAGCACTAGTGCTTAATCAAGCAATGGCTCATGTGCCAGAGGCCGCGAAACCAGCTATCGCTATCATGCTTGTTGAGTTAATGGATATTCCCAATAAACAGGAAGTTTTAGACTCGATACGTCAATCACTAAATATTGCTAAAGATCCCGAAGATATGAGTGAGGAAGAACAACAAGCCGCGGCGAAAGAACAGCAAAAATTGCAAGTTGTTGAAGATATGCAGATGCAAGAAATGCAGGGCAATATTGATAAATTGGCGTTAGAGCGCGACTTGTTAGCTAAACGGATTGGTGAAATTGTCAAGAAAACTGAAACAGAAGCCGTCAAAGACGACAAGTTAATTGCGGAAACGGAGAAGATCTTACAAGACATCAAACTCAGTAATGCAGAAGTCGCGGCTAGAAAGTTTGAAATGACCAATTTAATACAATCACAGCTTGATTCTATCGAGGTTTAAATGATTGATACGAAAGATATACCAGCAGAATATTTGAAAGGTATTCTTGAAATAGCCCGTTCATGTCATGAAATCACAGGTGCATATTGCCAAGCACTCAAAGAAGACCAACCTTGTTGGAGCGATGCCTCACAATCACAGAAAGACACAGTGATAGCCGGTGTCGCATTTTATATCTTAAATCCAGAAGCTAGTGCAAGCGCTCGCCATGACAGTTGGTTGGCGCAAAAGATTGCGGATGGTTGGTCATACGGCAAGATCAAAAATATTAAGAAGAAAAAACATCATTGCATGGTGCCATTTCATCATTTACCCGTTGAACAGCAAGCGAAAGACTACCTATTTCGAGCCATGGTGAATTTGGCAATAAGAGAGGGGGAAGTACACTAAAACACCTGCTACGCAGACACAAAACCGCTTTGGAGTTATCTAAGGCGGTTTTTTTGTGCCTAGCACTTAGAGACACAACTTCGCACAGGCAGCGATACGCCTAATTTTTAATTTCGTAACTATACGATAAATAGTCGATGGAGCAACATGAGTGATCATAACGTAGATGATGTGCTTGATTCTGGTGATGAAGCCGATTTTGAAAAACTATTAGCTGAAATTGAAGGCGATGGTGACCAAACAGTTGAAGAACCGAAACAAGAGATAGCAACGAACGATAGCGAAACTGACGTAATAACCGACTCGTCAACGGCGCAAGAATCAACCGATGCTGAAGATCAGGCAGTGACACAGGATAAGGTTACTGAGCAACCGGCAGATAAAACACTTGAAGCCTCTAAAATCATATCAAAGAACGGTGAACATTTCCTACCGTATAGCGAGTTAAGTACGTCTAGAGAAGCCACCGCCAGTGCCAAAAAAGCACTTGAAACCGCAAATGCTGAAAACGTCACGCTGAAACAACAGATAGCAGACTCAAGCAAAATGGCAAAATTGTATAGCAAGCAATTAGCTGATGCGGGTATTGATTTACAGCTAACGCCTGAACAAATCCTCAATGATCCCGAAAAATTGCAAACACTGGAAGAAGATCATCCCGAAATTGGCGGCGTTGTAGCCGCGCTAGCTGCGCAAATACAAAGCCTTCAACCTACTAAGCAGCAAGAGCTAACGCAAGAAGTTGAACTGCCACCTGATGAGTTTACCAAGGCGTTTAATGACACGTCTCTACTTAAAGGTTGGTTCGAAAACGACCCAAAACGTTGGAAAATTGCGCAACAAATTGATGACCTTCTGATTGATGACCCATCGTTTCTAACACATTCGGAGCGACTAGCGGAAGTTGAAAAACGAGTAGGCCAAGCATTTGGCGATACCGTTACTACTGCATTAACGAAAGATGTTGTCGATACACCGGCAGCAAAAGAAATCGTAAAACCCACCGCTCCTATACCAAATACACCGACAGACATAGGCCATCAAGACAGTGGATTAGATCAAAACGCTAATCTCGCTGACCAAGATGTATCAACTATTGCGGAACGTATGAGCAACATGAGTGAGGCTGAAATTGATGATCTGTTGTCTGGTGTCTAATCATAGGAATTAGAAATTATGCCAGCATTTACTAAAACACAATCAGAAAAGCTGTACGGCGCAGCGCTGCTAGTTCACACACGCCGACAAAATAGCTTTGTTAACATGATGACGGGCTCTGCTCCAAAGCATGTAACAAAAGACAAAAACAAAGGCAAAGGTCAATCTGAAAAAGGTGCGCCGATTATTCGTATTACGGATTTGGAAAGCGTGGCCGGTGATACGGTTGAAATGAACCTATTTCATAACCTCAATGGCTTACCTACTATGGGCGATAAAAAGCTCGAAGGACGTGGCGAAACACTGTCTCAAACTGCATTTGAATTAAGTATCGATCAAGGACGTAAAAACGTAGATTCAGGCGGTAAAATGGAGCAAAAACGTACAAGACATCAATTGGTTGGCGTAGCAAAGTCTTTGTTAGGGCATTACTACAATAACTTGCAAGATGAAAAGGCAATGTATCACCTGGCTGGTGCGCGTGGTTCGTTTATCGATGAGGGCATTATCATGCCGTTAGAAGATCATAAGGAGTTTGCTGAGATTATGGTCAACTCGATTATGCCACCGACATATCAGCGCCACTTATTTGGTGGGGATGCATCAAGTTTTGAAACAATTGATGCCGCCGATATCATGACCTTAGAAAAAGTTGATGATTTGGCGTTAACGTTGGAAGAACAAGCAAATCCGATTAAAAACATTGAATTTGAAGCCGATCAAATGGCCAATGAATCACCGTTTTATATTCTGTTTGTAACGCCACGACAATGGGATGATTTGTGGGCCTCTGCCGGTGAACGCAAAATACAAGAGTTGATGGCTCGCGCTATCAGACGTGGACAAGGCTTTAGTCACCCAGTCTTTAAAGGTGATGTCATCATGTGGCGTAACATTTTGGTACGCAAGTATAAAAAGCCAGTTCGTTTTTATGCTGGTGATACCGTCACTGTGTCGAATAACGATTTAGCGGCGACTACCAAAGAAGTAACTGCAGCTGTTGATATTGATCGTGCCATTTTACTGGGTGGTCAAGCATTAGCTTATGCTCATGGTAACTCGGGTACAGGCGGTCACTTCTCATTAAGCACTAAACCAACCGATCATGGAAACGGACGTGAAACCGTGATCATCTGGATGGATGGTTGTAAGAAAGTGCGCTTTGAAGAGAAGTCTGGACGCATGAACGACTTTGGCAACATGGTACTCGATACCGCCGTTACCTTGCACTAATCACTGGAGAATATTATGAGAGAACCATTTTATATTGGAGCGCAAGGTAATTGGTCACTGCATTGCGTCACTGCCTCGTTAAATGCGTTAGCTGCTAGCGGCAAGCAGACCTTAATCCAAGGTGTGCCGATTGGTACCGAGATTACGGGTATCCGCCATATCACTGGCGTTTTGGGCGCTGATACGGCCATCAAAGTTGAACTAGTTAACCGTTCGGGATCGAAAGAGCTATTAACCGTTACAACTACATCGGCCAAATCAGGTACTAAATTACTCGCTCGTCATTACATTGGTGATGATGGTTCTAGTGATTTGGTGGTTACTAATACTGGTACGGCGGATGCTACAGGCAACGTTGAGATACAGCTAGAGTATCGCTATATCGGTTATTAAACTTACCTTAACCTTAAAAACCCAGTTAACGCTGGGTTTTTTTTGGAGTAAATATCATGGCAAAAGTTAACGTGGTTTATATTGGCGAAAAAGCCGTTAAGAAAGATACCATCACTGGTTCTCGCTTACGTTTTGTGCGTAATCAGCCTGTCGCGATTGATGATGATATTGCATCGAAACTATTGATGTATCCAGATGTTTGGGTATTAGAGGACGATGCAAAGGCCTGTATTGCTAAACGAAAAAAGACATTAAAAGAACAGGATGAAATTCAAAAGGATAAAGAAAAAGCATTAGCTGACGCGCAACTTTGTGAAAGTTTTGTTGTGTCCATTGATGAAGAATTCGTTGATTTAGAGAAATTCACGTCAGGCAAACTTGCGACCATTGTTGAAGCTCAAGATTTAGTTATTACGCAAAAGAAAAGTCCTATCGAAGAATATCGCAGAGCTATTCGAGAAGCGTTACACGTTAAGAACGGCGTACCAACGGCATGATATTTCATGACACCTTAGACATATTATTACCGCTATTGCGTGAGAAATGTAGTGGCATGTTAGAGCAAATGGCGATAGATCACTTAAAAAAGTCTTATCGAAAATTTTGCATCAAGTCTGGTTATGTACAGCGCAAGCAAACATTCAACTTAGTGAAATCTGAAACATTAACACTCATGGCTGACACAGGTTATTACGTTCATGAAATTCACGCTGTTGATAATACAAAAGGAAGTGAGCTTGAAGAATGCATTGATTATCATGTGATGAATGGTCATGAGATTAGTTTCGCCAGCTATATCAGAGAAGCCGTGGTGACATATAGCATCGTACCGATCTTGCCTATGTCTGATGATTTAGTTATCGCAAATGAAGTCATTAATCGTTGGCCAGAGGCAATAGCTGCTGGGGCTGCCGCAACACTGAGAATGATGCCAGAACAGCAATGGACAAGTGGGGCGTTAAGTGAATTTTACGAACATGAATTCATTAAGGGCTATCGTAAAGCGTTCCGCGCTCGCATTACCTCAATGGATA
>JABSRV010000242.1 GCA_013214905.1 Psychrobium sp.
GTTTAATCAACCGAATAGCTGCATTTCAAACCAACTTAAGCTTACAGGGGTACGCTCAGTTGGCGTAAAAAAACTACCCGAAGGTAGTTTTCCCATTAATTACAACTTAATATCTAAAATTCAAACACTTAAGCGTGACTTTGAGGTTCTACAACTATAACTCGCTATAATATACACAGCTTTACGCCCTAAAACAAATGCTGAGCACGACAAGTTATGTGATCAGATGAGCTAAAACATATTCGTTAAAAGGTCAGAGCCATTACCCTAACATTTTTGACAATACAGCTTCGGGTATTGGCTGTAATCGTTTTTCCTTATCTAAGCAAACCATTTCAATGTCGGCTATAACGGCTGGTTTACTTGCACCTGGACGCCATAATTCTTGGCGCCACAATGTTTTATATTTACCGTCGAGCGTGAATGATGTGCGAATATCACACACTTCAGCAAACTCAACGCCGTCTTGAAATATTTGATTGGCTTTATAAACCGCAAAACCTAGGCCCTGCTCTTTCCATAATGTTGCAAGAAGGTTGCTATCAATCACGTGTTCACGTGCACGTTCAAAGTATTTAAGAAAATTAGGATGATATACCACGCCCGAGTGATCGGTGTCTTCGTAATAAATTTGTACGGGGTGGTGGAATACTTTTGTCATGTTTAGTCAATCATCCTATCGTGTCGTTAATCACAAAGTTTGAAACGAAGTGTTTAAAACGCAATAGGATATATTGTTCTTTGAAACGCAACAAGCAAACAGCAAGTACTAACATACAAATTGTTGATTAAATTCAAACGTGAAGCTTAAATAGTAAGCAACTACAACTTACCTATTGCCTTCTATTAATTAAAAAATTTCCCTTTCGATAGACATATATTTCCAAATTTTCAGAAAAACTGTCGGATTTGTAACTATTGATGTGCCACATACGCAATCGTGTACGCTTAGGAATAACGGTAGTTCATCCGTTGGGCGAGTTGACAGAGCTGCTAATGAAACTCTTGCCTATAACGCAGTAGATTCAAAAGGTATTCCTTTAAATGTGCTTAATCAAGACGGCGTCATTAATGATGCGAGTGAGTTATTTGGCTAACATACAATCAAACAAGATGGCACAACAGCAATTGACGGTTTTGACGCGCTGAGCGACCTTGATAGCAATGGCGATAACGTCATCACAGAAGAAGACGCTGCATTTAGTTAACTGAGTCTTTGGCAGGACAAAAATAATGATGGTGTTGTTCAAGAGACATAAAGGATTAGTCTGTTGGATGCGGGCATAGACAGTTTATTATTAGCTACACAAAGCTCATTTACGCAGCAAAATGGTAATACGATTGGCATAACATCAGCGTACACCGACATTAATGGCAATGAATATGCCTTAGCCGATGTTTGGTTTAGCTACGACGTCAACAATTCCTCAAAACACGATGTGTTATCACCGGAGATGGTAGACGGTGCTATTGAATTGGTCTATTTACGCAGCTTAACCGTCAGCCTAATAAAAACTACAGTCACCCAAAGCTCCAGTCAGTACGCTCGAATTATCTCTGAGTTTAGAACACTCTATACCTCTGAAGTTGTTGATACAGCCAATTACCCATGATTACCACAACTACGATGATGCATTGCCTTTGCCAGCAACACTGAGCATTTTAATTGGGAAAAAACTAGCGACCAGCAATGCAGACGTCAAAATGAGACTCTATAGCGCCTTCCCATTCCCATGGCGAGAGAAACCGGTGGCTTAATAGAAGATTTCGAGCGAAAAGCGTGGCAGGCACTCACTAATGACCCCAGTAAACCATACGTCCGTATAGAGCCCATAATGGGGGTCGTTAGCGTACGTTATGCCATCGCAGACATCCTGTAAGAACAATGTGTGTCGTGCCACAACAACCACCCGCAAACCCTAGAAAAGGTTGGAAGGCTGGTGACCTGCGTGGCATATTAGAGATTATCCAGCCGATCGATTCTCGTCTATCGCAAGGTAACCATGTATTTATAGAAATGGTCACATTATTAACGGCCTTGTTATTATTTGGATTTTTGTTGTTTCTTCGAATCATCAGAAAGCTTGAAGATAAAAATCAACAACAACGGATCCTTAACAACAAATTATCTATAGAAGTCGAGCAACGTAAAGGCAGTGAAGAATCAACCTTACTTGCTAAAAAACAAGCCGAGTTGGCAAAAGACGAAGCTGATACCGCCAACAATGATAAATCAGTATTCTTAGCCAATATTTCTCATGAAATACGCACCCCAATGGATGCCATACTGGCCTATACACAATTTTTTCAACGTGACAGCACCATGACTAAAAGTCAGCATGAATCGCTGACTATCGTGTAAAAAACAGGTGATAACTTGTTGTTATTAATAAACTACACCCTAAACTAATCAAAAGTTAAAGCAGGGTCAATTGATATACACCAATAGCCATATTTGGCGGCACGGGGCTGGGATTAACGATATCTCAAAAGTATCTTCATTTGATGGGTAGCGAACTTAATATCGTTTCCGTGGTAGGTGAAGGCAGCGAATTTACCTTTACTATCGACTTACCCAGCGCAAAAACAAAAAGTATAAGCAGGCCAGCTTTGCTTATGACATTAACGAAGTTGAATCGTTAATCACCCAATATGGTGAGGAGCATAAAGAAGCAACGAACTACTTCCGGCGCCTAATTGGGTTTGTATAATCCTACGACTTGGATGGACTCACTGCATTTATAGACGGTAGTAACCATGACTAAAGCGATAGACAAATTCTCGATCTTAATTGTCGATGACAAACCGACCAATATTGACCTTTTATGTCAATATCTTAGCAATTCCAACTTTCGAATTTCAGCAGTAACCAGAGCTGAGCAAGCACTAAACGTTTTAACCAAGATAAATATCGACCTTATATTACTCGACGTTATGATGCCTGGTTTAGACGGCTATCAAACCTGTATCGCCATAAAAGAGTCAAAATTGACTTGCCACATTCCTGTTATATTCGTGACGGCGAAAACAACGCCAAGTGATATTAATCGAGGGTTTATGGTCGGTGCGTCAGACTATATTACAAAACCTGTGCATCAGGATATTTTGTTAGCGCGCATCAACAATCAATTGTCTCATTTAAAACGAGCACGACTTAAAAGTACCTTAAAAGATAACGCGAAACTTATTGAGTTGGGCAGCATGGTGGCCAGCATTACCCACGAAGTAGCCACGCCATTGAGTAATTTAATGCTCGCCATTGACTTTATGGCAGAGCAGATTGAAAAAATTAAACAGGGACTTGAGAAGAAAACACTTAAACAGTCAGATTTTGACCACTTCATTGCAAGTACTGACGAAGCGATTGCGTTATCTCAAAGCAACGCAAAACGAGCCTCACAGTTAATGACCAGTTTTAAACAAGTTGCCGTTGACCAATGCAGCAATAATCGACTGCAATTTGATTTAAAAACTTATATCGACGATATACTGCGAACGATAGGGTCGCGATTATTGAATAATAAACACAAGGTGTACATTGACGATGGTATATCGGTTAATAATTACGGCGGCGCACTGTCCTAAATCATTATCAACCTTATAAATAATGCACGGTTTGGCAGACGTTGACAGCGGCACAATCACCATAACTGCGTTAGAAAATCAGGATATGGTTCAAATAAATATTGAAGACAATGGCATAGGAATGACCGAAGACGAACTGCTCCAAGCTTTTGACAAATTTTTCACGACGAAAGCCAGTAAAGGTGGGTTAGGCATAGTCCGAGATTTGGCGCGAGAGCGACTGCAAGGTGATCATTGCCTGCAAAGTAAAATAGACAGAGGGACCACTGCTATTTTATTGATGAAAAAAAACATTGAAAATGATGCTAACGAATAAAAAAGCAAGACTAATTAGCTGTTTAAATTAAACAAATACTGGTTTTATTTTTATGTTCATTCTACTATTCTATTATTGTGCTATCTATGCATTAAAATTGTCTCTGAGGTTATCTTGTTAGATTTACTAAATTTGTCATCCTTGGTCAATTGGCTAGGACTTTTCGGCATTGCTGTATTTGCGGTGTCAGGCGCATTAGATGCAGCGCGTAAGCACATGGATATACTTGGCTTCTTATTAATAGGCACGGTAACTGGACTGGGCGGTGGAACTATTCGAGATGTACTATTGGGTCGTTTACCGGTGTATTGGACGCTCGACACGACCTTTGTTGGTTTATGTATTGCCGTATCAATTTTGACATACTTTGTTGCGCCTTTTCTGACATCACGTACCAAAGCCTTAATATGGATGGACGCTTTAGGGCTAGCACTTTTTTGCGTAACAGGTGCACAAATAGCAGTTCAAATGGGCGCTGTACCGTTGATTTGTGTTTGCATGGGAGTTATCACAGCAACATTTGGCGGCATATTACGCGATGTATTGTGTGGTTATGATCTAATTTTAGGCTCTCGTGAATTGTATGTCACTACCGCGGTTATCGGCGCTTCTACTTATTTAGGATTGCATTGGTTGGGGCTTAACGAAGATTTATCTCTGTTAGGTGGATTTTTCGCCGCACTTGCGCTGCGTAGCGCTGCTATTATTTGGGGATTGTCGCTGCCCTCTTATTCTGGGCAACGAAACAGATAACTGATTCTTAGTTAACTAGATGCTTATCTTTAGTTTATGCAACTCAAACGCCTGATCCATCATTTGACCAATGATGTTGTCTCCGCATACATAAAGGTGGGCACATTTTGCGCCATTACGCATTAGATAACCGAGTAGATGCTGATTCTTGGTGAACTAGATAGATATCTTTAGCTTATGCAACTCGAATTCTTGATCCATCATTTGACCAATGATGTTGTATCCGCATAAATGATGGGCATATTGCATATGTAAACAGCGCACTTTGTCCCACTGAGAAATACCGCCAATGCCATATTTGTCAAATAGTTTGATGAAACCAAGCGCCTCTAAACGAGCCTTGTCTTGTGGG
>JABSRV010000243.1 GCA_013214905.1 Psychrobium sp.
GAAATTACAGTTACAAAACTACCATACTGGCAGTGATGTTGTGGCTAGTGATGAAAAAGAACTTGTTGCCAAATTTGGAAAACTGGGTCATCTGTTATGGCAGCGTTGCAATGGCATTGACGAACGTGAGGTGGTTACTTCTCGTTTAAGAAAATCTGTCGGCGTCGAACGCACCTTTGGCAGTGACATTAAAGACATTGATACCTTGCAAGATATCCTAGCCAATGTGTTGTTGCCTGAACTGAAAAAACGCGCGTTACCGCATCTTACAGATCGCGATATTCAAAAAATTGGCATTAAAGTTAAATTTGATGACTTTGTTCAGACCACCAAAGAAATGAGTTTCTCAGATTTTGATCCAGACTTATTCTCTCAGTTACTCGTCGAAGCATATGCGCGGGGCAGTGGTAGGAAGGTACGATTATTAGGCGCTCATATCGGCTTACATCACGATAAAAAGTCGGCACAGCAAAGCTCATTTACTTGGTAAACCACGGATAAAACATCGCAACAAACGATATTGATTGATAATGATTATCATTTGCGTATGATGTTGTTATCGAAATTACCGAGACATGTCATGTCATCATCCAATCTATTATTAAAACAGCCATTACACAATTATATTTGCGCGAAAGATGTAATTGCCTATCTGTTTTTGTTTGGTGTTTTAATCAGCTTAAATCAGCTTAATACGCCATTATTCTCCATTATCGTCAAGACACTCAGTGATGCATTTATAGGAGTAAGCGTCTTTGTTGGTGCTTCATTAGCGCTATATTACACGTTGGAGCAATATTTTGACGGCGACTTAATGGCGGTAGTTAATCGTAAGCAATGGTTGCAAGTGCCTATCGCTGCATTAATGGGGGCATTGCCTGGTTGTGGCGGGGCGATTATCGTGGTCACGCAATTTGTGCAAGGGAGATTTAGCTTCGGCAGTTTTGTTGCAGTGCTTATTTCAACCATGGGGGACGCTAGCTTCTTATTATTATCGCAGCGTCCTAAAATAGCATTGTTGGTATTTGTTTTAAGCTTAATAGCTGGCACATTATTTGGTTACTTAGTGGATTTAATTCATCGTGATGGATTCTATTGTAAGCCACAAACTGATGCGCCAACAGTGGCAAAATCTAGTTATAGTGCGCTGATAGATAAAGCAGTTAAACCTTTTATTGGTATATTATCCGTCGGGTTATTTTTGGGGATATTACAGGCTTTTCAAATCGATCCCAATAGTGTTTTTGGCGATTATAGTCAATATAAGCCAGCGACGATGCTTGGATTTGTTGGCGCGATGATGTGCATCATGTTTTGGATAAACCGTCCATTGCCTACTTGGTCTGGCGCTCGAACTTGCGAAGATAAGCAACCTATTGATTGGTCATCGGTCGTGGCTGAAACAAGCTTTGTATCAGTTTGGGTGATCGTTGGGTTTCTATTATTTGAACTCACGATCTATTTTTTCCAACTAGATCTCAAAAGTATCTTTGGCTCGTTAGGCGCCTTTTTACCGCTAGCTGCATTGGCGGTTGGCTTTATACCGGGTTGCGGGCCGCAAATATTAGTGACATCGCTATATTTAAGTGGGGCAGTACCATTGTCGGCGCAAATTAGTAATGCCATTAGTAACGATGGTGATGCATTATTCCCAGCACTGGCGTTAGCGCCTAAAGCCGCTATGTTGGCAACGTTATATAGCGCTATTCCAGCGTTAATATTGGGCTATCTATTTTATTTCGCAGGGTATTAAAAAAAGCGCCAATATGACGCTTTTTTAGATTATTGGAGACGCTAACTACGCGGTAACTTTTTCTGGGATATTTTTCAAAATAGCCAAGGTTAGTTGCCAGAATCGCTCAACGGTATCAATTTTCACTTTTTCATCTGGCGAATGCGGGAAGCGAATCGTAGGGCCATAAGACACCATATCCCATTGTGGGTAAGCGTCTTTAAATAGGCCACATTCTAATCCCGCATGAATGACCATTATTTTTGGCATTTCACCAAATAATTCATGATAAGTGTCGCGCACAACGTCCATTATTTGTGATGACGATTCAGGCTTCCAGCCAGGATATGCGCCGGTGAAATCTACCGCTGCTCCCGCTAAGGTAAAAATCGAAGCGATGGTATTTTGTGCGTCTATTCGGCGTGAATCCATTAACGAGCGAATCAAACACTGTACGTAAATCTCTTTGCCTCGGGTTTGAATAACGCCAAGGTTATTTGAGGTTTCTACCACGCCCTCGACTTCATCACTCATTCTAAAGACGCCATGTGGACAGCCATATAATGACGCAAGTAGACGCGTTTGCAGGGCAGGGCTCAAGACGTCGTCGAAGTCTTCACCTGCGTCTAAAAAGATAGCTAGATCGGGTTCAACCGCACAAAGTTCGGCTTTGAAGGTCGCTGTCCAAGTATTGACGGCTGCTTTAAACTGGGTCACTAATTCATTTGGCACTAAAATGTCAGCGCTTGCTTCACGGGGCAATGCGTTGCGTAAACTGCCGCCGTTAATTGCGTTTATCTTTACCTGATATTGCTCACTAAGTTCAAACAACACACGGCTTAGCAACTTATTGGCATTACCGCGCCCTAAGTGGATGTCAACGCCAGAATGGCCGCCTTTTAAGCCCTCAACGACCAAACTAAAGGCTGTGTGCTCACTTGGCACTGGCACCGATTCTATGGTAAAGCGGATATTTGCGTCGACGCCGCCAGCACAGCCCATATATACCTCACCTTCGTCTTCAGAGTCGGTGTTAAGTAATATTTCACCATCGAGATAGCCAGCTTCTAGACCGAAAGCCCCAGTCATTCCGGCTTCTTCGTCAATGGTTAACAATGCCTCAAGAGGACCATGCTCAATCGTTTCATCGTCAAAGACACACAAAATGGCGCAAAGTCCGATGCCGTTATCTGCGCCTAATGTGGTGCCTTGCGCGGTAACCCATTCACCGTCGATATAAGGTTTTATCGGGTCGGTCAAAAAGTTATGCACGGTATCGTTGTTTTTTTGCGGCACCATATCAAGGTGAGCCTGCATCACGACACCTTTACGGTTTTCATAACCGGGTGTCGCGGATTTTTTGATAATGACATTGCCGACTTTATCGCGAATAACGCTTAAATTTTTACTTTGGGCCCAATTCACAATATAGGTAGCTAATGCTTCTTCATGCTTAGACGGATGGGCAATAGAGCAAAGGGTGGTAAACCAACGCCAAATTGGCTGTGGTGCTAGGGTAGACAAAGGCATGACAATATTCTCAAATTTAAATTTTTCGCATCATAACATAATCTTATTAGAACTAATGTTCAGTTAAGGCTAAATACGCACTAAAAATATTGAATGCTCGTTGAAATTACCTCCATAAAACCCCATACTGCGCGCACAAAATCATCCGGTTTAAATGCGGTATCAAAACACCTTGTATTGATATCAGTTGTATTAATGAAGTGAACCAATTTGTAGTGAAGATAAACGGGTTAGCGCACATGTTCATAGTTCCAGACCGAACATAAGCACCCATATCCATGTGGGCGAGGCATTTATTAACAGTTGTAGGTATCTACAAAGAAATTAATAACGCGCTATTATTCGTTTGGGCCACTAGAAAGGATCAGATCATTTATGCAATTGCTATTTAGCCTTCTGTCTGGGATAACTTGCTCATGCTAGAAAAACTATTTCAACTCGAACACCATAAAACCAACGTGAAAACGGAAACCATTGCCGGCATCACCACGTTCCTAACCATGGCTTATATTATTTTTGTTAATCCGACCATGTTAGCCGCAGCAGGTATGGACAAAGGTGCGGTATTTGTCGCGACGTGTGTGGCGGCCGCTATAGGTTGTTTTATCATGGGGTTTGTTGCCAATTATCCTATTGCATTAGCTCCAGGTATGGGCCTTAACGCATTTTTCACCTATACCGTGGTATTAGAAATGGGCTACAGCTGGGAAGTGGCGCTTGGCGGGGTGTTTATTTCAGGCATTGTTTTTGTGGTGATGAGTTTATTTAAAATTCGAGAATGGATAGTCGACAGCATTCCCATGTCATTGCGTTACGGTATTGCGGCTGGTATCGGATTGTTCTTGGCGATTATATCGCTAAAAAATGCGGGTATTGTGGTTGATAGCCCAGCCACGTTGGTCACCATGGGCGACATCACATCATTTCCAGCTGTTATGGCAGGGTTGGGCTTATTCATCATTGTTGGCTTAACGCAGCGCGGCATTAATGGTGCAGTGATGATATCTATATTGGCTATTACCGTACTTGGTCTTTTATTTGGTGATTTGCAATACGCTGGCATTATGTCTATGCCGCCATCGGTTGCGCCTACTCTATTGGCACTAGACATCAGTGGTGCGCTAGAAGTTGGCATGCTAAGTGTTATTTTTGCTTTTTTGTTTGTCGATTTATTCGATACCTCAGGCACGTTAATTGCTGTGGCACAACGCGGCGGATTGTTGGATGAAAAAGGTAAATTACCACGTTTAGGCAGGGCATTATTAGCAGACTCAACTGCAACACTCGCTGGCGCTGTGATGGGCACTTCAACCACCACTAGCTATGTGGAAAGCACCGCTGGCGTCGCCGCTGGCGGGCGTACTGGTTTAACCGCTGTTGTTGTTGGCATATTATTTCTGTTGGCATTGTTCTTCGCGCCACTGGCCAGCATGATCCCAGCCTATGCGACGTCTGGCGCGTTGTTTTATGTCGCCGTTTTAATGATGTCTAGTTTGATTAATGTTGAATGGGAAGACCTGACTGAATCGGTTCCAGTTATCGTTGCAGCCGTATTAATGCCACTAACATTCTCGATTGCTAACGGCATTGCCCTTGGTTTTATTAGCTATGTAGCGATTAAAACTTTTTCTGGTCGTTTTAAGGATATCAGTTTAAGCGTACTATTTTTAGCATTGTTGTTTGTTGCAAAATTTGCATTTTTCTAACCAAAAATACTGATAGAATGAGTGTTTATCTAAAACCTAACGGCGGGACAAGCCGTTAGTTTTTTTGTATTTGTGACCTATGCAAATAATTTTATGCCCTTAGTTTGACCTAGAATAATAAAAGCTTAGTTTCATGAAAGTTAGATTGAAACTCATCAATAGTCTGCTATTTTAGCTACAAAAATCAATGGTATCGTTTATCAAAGGACATTACGTCCTAGGAAAATCCATGAATAGTCAATTTAAATCAAATGAAGTAACCTTTCGAGCCAGCGAACAA
>JABSRV010000244.1 GCA_013214905.1 Psychrobium sp.
GGCGCGCGGTTTATCAATCGGTATTAAGTTATCTGGATAAAACGTGGCAAGCGGGACGCAAGCAATATGGTTTGCTAGACGGTTGGGTAGATTTGGTGCGAGACAGGCATAACATGGCTGTATACACACAGCCTATGCAGGATAAGATTGATGGTATTGCGCAATTAATTATTGAGGGTAGGTTGCCACAATTGAGCGCCCTAAATGATTGCGCTAAGGAGTCATTTTAATTTATGTTGGCTGCTGCATTGCAATTAAAAGATATATTTAAACACTATCAACAGGTTGAGGCACTTGGCGGTGCCTGTTTAACCGTCGCTGCAGGCTCTATTCACGGCATTATTGGTGAGAATGGTGCGGGTAAGTCAACCTTGATGCAAGTAGCATATGGGGTGACACAACCCGACAGCGGTGAAATTGTTGTTGATGGTGCGGTTATCAAAATCAGCAGTGCGCAAGTGGCGATTAAACACGGCATTGGCATGTTGCATCAGCGGGTGAGCTGGTTAGATGAGATGAGTGTATTAGAAAATATTGTCTTGGGTGATGAGATTAAATCTTACGTCTATCAAGATCTCACCAAGGCAAGACAAGAGCTCGAGCAACTGCGGCGTGAATTTGGGTTTAGCTTTTCATTAGATGTCGCCATGACACAGCTAAATTATAGTGAGCGTCAGTTAGTGGATATTCTCCGTTCGTTATATCGGGGTGTACGTATTTTGATTTTAGATGAACCGATGGCACTTTTGTCACCTGATCAGGCCGATTATTTAACCAAGTTATTGGTGATGTTAAAGCTGCAAGGCATTTCGGTGATCATTGTTTCGCATAAACTCGCGTCGTTGCATCAACTGTGTGATGTCATTTCGGTGCTGTCAAATGGCAAGGTGGTGCATGATGTGCGCCCTAGTTCATTAAGTTTGGGTCAGTTAAGCAAATTAATGGTTGGGCGCGAAATAGTGTTGCCCCATGCCAGTAGCCGAAATAAGCAGGCGCTGACTCATGCGCCTTTATTAAACGTTAGTAACCTTACCGTGTATGCCCAAAAACGAGGACGGCGAGTGCGCAGCGACCCCTTGCTGGAACAATGTAACTTGTCGTTGTTTGGTGGTGAGATTGTCGCGATTGCTGGTTTGCCAAACGCCGGGCAGGAATTATTGCTAGATGTGATTGCAGGTTTGCATCATTTTAATCGCGGCAGTATTGAATTATTTGGCAAAGAGTATCGAGCAAAGAATCATTACTGTATTGCCAAGGCGCGAAAACTTGGCGTGGCTTATGCGCCTAATCCGACCTTAGAAATTGGCTTGATTGGTCAATTGTCGATGATTGAGTCATCCTTTTTGGGATATCAAAGCAAAGGCTTACGCCAATTTTCATTATTTAATCCAAGTATTAAAAAGCAACATTGCATCAATTTAATGAAGCAATGGCGTATTCGTCCATTATTAGCGCACATGCTTAGTGGCAACTTTTCTGGCGGTAATCAGCAAAAGATGGTGTTGGCGCGAGAGTTATCGCGTCAACCAAAATTGTTATTGCTTAACCAGCCTACACAAGGTGTGGATGCGGGCGCCGTTGAATATGTGTATCAACAGTTGTTTGCACTACGTGATAATGGCGGTTGTATTTTGTTTTGTTCTAGTGATTTGGATGAAATGATTAGTTTGTCGGATCGCATTGTGATTATCGAGCAGGGCAAGGTGGTTACTCAAGTGCTTACCGCGGATATTGATAAAGCGCAGTTAGGATTGTTATTGGTTAAAGAAGTGTTGCAACAACAGCCAAGGCAAGAAACGAGCACGCAAGGAAATAAGTCATGAGTAGCGCGATACCTTGGTGGTTTGATCGTTTATTATTGCCTTTACTCAATATTCTTTTGGCGTTTGGCGCGTGCGCCATTGTGTTATGGATAGCCGGTGTTGATGTATTAGCCGGCGTGCAAGTTATGTTACAAGGAGCGCTTGGCTCTAAAGAGGGTATTTCTTACACCTTATATTACGCCACCAATTTTATCTTCTCGGGTTTGGGTGTTGCCTTGGCGTGGCACGCTGGTTTGTTTAATATAGGCGGCGAAGGTCAAGCGACCATGGGCGGTGTTGGCGTGGCCATTGTTTGTCTATATTTCGACAATCTACCGTTATTTATATTGATGCCATTGAGCCTGCTAACAGCGGCGTCGTTTGCGGCATTGTGGGCGTTTATTCCCGGTTGGCTAAATGCATACCGTGGCTCACATGTGGTGATTACTACCATCATGTTTAATTTAATCGCTTCTTCTTTATTAGTTTATCTGTTAGCTGGGCCTTTAAAAGCGCCACAGCAAATGGCCACGGTGAGCCAGATATTCGCAGAGTCGAGTTGGTTGCCTTCAATGGCACAATTAGCTGAGTCGTTTGGCCTTTCTTTGCCCAATACACCACTTAACATTACCTTTTTATGGGCGCTTGTTTGCTGCGTCTTATTGTATATTTACTTATGGCGCAGTGGTATTGGTTATGAAACGCGAGTGGTTGGATTTAGTCATCAAGGCGCTAACTTTGCTGGCATTAAACGTAAAAAAATTGTGATGATTACCATGGCTATTTCAGGCGCGCTGATTGGTTTTATAGGCCTTAACGAGATTCAGGGTAATAGTCATCAATTGCACGTTGAATTTGTGGCGGGGTTTGGTTTCGCGGGCATTGCGATTGCGTTAATGGGGCGTAATCATCCGCTGGGCATTGTTATTGCCAGCATTTTATTTGGCGTTTTGTATCAAGGTGGCTCTGAGTTAGCATTTAGCGTCGATAACATTGGCAATGACATTATTATGTTGCTGCAAGGATTAGTCGTACTGTTTTGCGGTGCCCTGCAGTGGATGTTACGCCCAAGTTTATTACGTTGGTTAAACGTGAAAGTTAGGCAAGCGGATGTAATAGCAGTAAAGGAGGTTAACCGTGGATAGTTTATTGTCTTGGTTGCAATTATTTGATGCCAGTTTTCGCTTGGCCACTCCTTTATTGTTTGCTGCTCTTGCGGGTTTACTGAGTGAGCGTAGCGGTATTATCGATATTGGTTTGGAAGGTAAGATGTTGTTCAGCGCCTTTGCTGGCGCAGCGATGGCCACCATCTCTGGTTCACCGTGGCAAGGTTTGATGGTAGCGGTCTTGGCAGGTATGTTGTTTTCATTGCTGCATGCATTTGTCTGCATAACTCATAAAGGCGATCAGGTGGTATCGGGTATTGCCATTAATATGTTGGCCCTGGCCTTATCCTCTATTTTGGCTCAGCGCTTATTTTCATTAGGCGGCATGACGCCAATTTTAAGCAGCGAACAACGTTTGCCTTCACTTAATTTACCTAGCTTAATAGATAAAGATGACTCATGGATATCTTTGCTCTATTGGAAGCTGTTGAGTGGTCATAACATTTTGGTGTATGTCGGTTTTGCCTTGGTTATTGCACTCTGGCTATTTTTTAAATTTTCTCCGTTAGGTAAACGTTTGTATGCGGCGGGGCAAGATCCATTGGCCTTGGCTCGCGCTGGTGTATCGGTAGCCGCCACACGTTATATGGCATTGATTGCTGGCGGCGCGATTTGTGGGTTGTCGGGTGCTTATTTGTCGATTGGCCATGGCGCTGGTTTTTTCGAAAATATGACGGTGGGCAAAGGATTTATCGCCTTAGCGGCATTAATCTTTGGTAAATGGCATCCGATTCGGGTCTTTGGTGCCTGTTTGTTGTTCGGGTTTTTAGAAGCGCTAACCATTCGTTTGCAAGGGCTGGCCATTTTTGGCATCGATAGTTTAGTGCCTATTCAATTAATCGAAATATTACCCTACGTATTAACGCTGTTGGTATTAGCCGGGTTTGTTGGTCATTCAATTGCGCCTAAGGCATTGGGGAAAAGCTAGTCGCTTTTTCATAACCAACATCATCTAATTATCTTATCAAGTCAATCTAATTGTTGTGTTGTGTGTTTTTTGATGTTACAAAAGAGCCATTAGCAATGAATTTATTAAAGGCAACGTGAATGAGCAGCCAGCAACGATTAGAAAACAAGAATATTGAATCTGAAAAGGTCTTAATAACACCTGCTCAATTAAAACAGTTCATGCCGTTACATGAACCAGCACAGCAGTTCATTTCACAATCTCGCCAAACCATCGCTAACATTATCCACGGTGATGATAAGCGTTTATTAGTGGTGACAGGGCCGTGTTCTATTCATGATATTAAAAGCGCCAAAGAGTATGCAATTAAGCTAAAGAAATTACATGATCAACTACAAGATCAAATGTTTATTGTAATGCGTATTTATTTTGAAAAACCGCGCACCACCGTAGGCTGGAAAGGCTTACTTAATGATCCGGCGATGGATGGCTCGTTTGATGTTGATACCGGGCTTAAGTTAGGTCGTGAGCTATTGTTATGGTTGGCTGAGCTAGGGCTGCCGGTAGCGACTGAAACCTTAGATCCTATTAGCCCACAATATTTGGCTGAGTTATTTAGTTGGGCGGCCATTGGCGCACGTACCACTGAATCGCAAACACACCGTGAAATGGCCAGCGGCTTGTCTATGCCAGTAGGCTTTAAAAATGGCACCGATGGTAAATTAAGTGTCGCTGTAAACGCGCTTGAATCTGCGGCTCATCCACATCGTTTTATGGGGATTAATCAGCAGGGCCAGGTAGCGTTGATGAAAACCCATGGCAACCCTGATGGTCATATTATTTTACGTGGTGGAAAAACGCCAAATTATCAGGCGGCGGATATAAGCGACATTGAGCAAGAGATTATCAAAAGTAATTTAGTACCAAAATTAGTGGTAGATTGCAGTCATGGTAATTCGAGCAAAGATCACCGCAAGCAGGCATCAGTCGCTAACGATGTGTTTGAACAGATTAGCGCAGGTAATCGTTCTATTATGGGCATTATGCTAGAAAGTCACTTGTTTGAAGGTAATCAGTCAAGCTCTCTGCCTAAGGATCAGTTACGATATGGTGTGTCGGTGACGGATGCTTGCATTAACTGGCAAGATACCCAACAATTGTTAGAACAAGGTGCGGTGAAAATATCACAGGCATTAAACAAGCGGGTCGTTATCATAAGTGCCTGCGCATAATATTTAGGAGAACTGGGTGACCGAACTGTCATGTGATGCGTTAGAAGGCTTACGCAATAAGATTGATACGCTAGACAATCAGCTTATTGGTTTGTTAGCACAGCGGTTAGATTT
>JABSRV010000245.1 GCA_013214905.1 Psychrobium sp.
TGCAAATAGATCTCAGCGACAACAGCAGCTATCAGGCGTTATTGGATTTTCTAGAGCTTGCGTCGCCTTCAAATGGCGAATTTAGCAAGGTTAATGTCGGCGGCAAGGTAACTGCGTGGAAGCAAATTAAAAGCCCGTTAAAAATTGAGTCTACTAGGCGCGGGCGCATTGATCCCTTACCTTATTTAAGCCCTAGCTCATCCGCTAGCGCTAAATTTTAAGGGTGTGAGCAACAATTGCAATTAATGCTGTTTTTGATCGCGCCGCGCAGGTAAAATCGCCTCCTTTTTGCAATGTTAAGTTAAGTGACGACATGTTTGAGCTAAAATATACAACCCCAAGCGCGTGGACCGATGCGGTGATGAAAAATTTCGATTTCTTTTTACAAGATCATGCCGCAGCTGAAAAGAAAGCGTCGGCGATGGCCATGTCAATGTTGTCGCATTATCCCGACAGAGCAAAGCTAGTACGCGCAATGACCGATCTGGCACTCGAAGAGTTAATTCATTTTAAGCAAGTATTAAAATTATTAACGTCACGCGGCATGCCATTGGGCGATGACTCTAAAGATTTGTATATCAAGAAGATACGCGCGGTATTCCGTCATGGTCAACAGGAATACTTCTTAGACCGCATGTTAGTGGCTGGTGTTATTGAAGCCCGTGGTTATGAGCGTTTTTCAATGGTTGCACAAGCCCTGCCTGCTGGCAAAGACAAAGATTTTTATGATGCTATTGCCAAGTCAGAAGCCAAACACAAAGATTTGTTTGTTGAGCTTGCTTATCAATATTTCGACAAAGACGTGGTTGATAAGCGGTTAGAAGAAATATTAATTAGCGAAGCCGACATTTGTGCGCAAATTCCGTTTACCGGTGCGCTGCATTAATTATCAATAATTGATAGATCCTGCTCAGAAAGCAAAGGCAATACGATAGAGAATTTGGCGCCTCCCAGCGCCGAATGCTCTACCAAACATTGCCCTTGATGCCATTGCACGATACGCGAAACAATGGCCAAGCCCAATCCAAAACCGCCCTGTTGTTTGTTACGGCTTTTATCAAGTCGGGTAAACGCTTTAAATACTTGCGAAAAATCACAGTCTTTAATGCCTATACCGTCATCATCTACCGTCAGGTACAACGTCTTATTTTTGATATAAGCATTAACATGCACCACAGATTTGGCATAACGCAACGCATTAGTGATGTAATTTTGACTCGCGCGTTCAATAAAGTGTCCGTCGCAGCGCCAAGTTAATTTGTCTTCAACGTTTAATTTTACTTTTTTATCGCTGTGGCGTGCTAGTTTCTCAACTTGATGATGCAATAATTGATCAAGGTCTACGTTAACCAAACTTAAATTTTGAGCTTGGCTTTCTAAACGGCCATAACTGAGCATTTCATCGACTAAACTTTCAAGCTCTTCAACGTCCTGGCGCATATCTGGCAGTTGCTCAATGTTCTTATTATCAAGCATCGCAAAGGCAAATTTCAACCTGGCCAGTGGCGTTCTGATTTCATGAGAGACAGCATTGGTTAGTTGTTTTTGCTCTTCAATAAGGCGCGATATTTGGGCTGTCATGCGATTGAACGTGCTAATGACCGGTGCTATTGCCGAGTCTTTATTGACCGCTAGCGGCGCAGACACTTTGCCCGTAACAAAACGTTCACTAGCGCGTTGCAATAAATTTAAATCTCGCCATAACGGGCGCAGCCATAATGCGATAACCAGTGCCAGCAACGCATAAGAGAAAAATAAAATAAGGTGTTTAATGCCATCGTCTGTTGTTTTGGACTCAAACGGACCAATTTTGATCAAATGATTGCTCATTTTCGCCAACACGAAAGCAGCGACGTTATCATTGGCGTCATAACTTAATACCACGCCTTGCTGACTTAACAATTGGCGTTGCCAGTCAAGCCACACCACATCGTCTTGGTTAAGCAAGCTAATAGGCGCGTTAATTGCCGTTGATAATTGCGTTATATTACCCCCATTTAACGTATGAGATAATGTCAACGCGAGTCTTTCTACAGACTGGCTTTGTGGATCTTTATCGACTTGCAGTCGCTGCCAAATGGCTTCCGAACTCCAATTAATAAACAACAAGCCGCCAATAAGAACCATGTACAAGCTCAAAAAAAGTCGAGTCATCTTAAGCCCAAGCAGTAGGACTTAACACATACCCTTTGCCCCATACGGTGATGATCCGTGTTGGCGATTGTATGTCGTCCCCAAGTTTTTTGCGTAGACGAGATACCCGCACATCAACGCTGCGATCAAAACCATCGTATTCACGACCAATCATTTTTTGATGAATATAATCACGACTTTGTACTTCACCCGCGTGACTGGCCAATAACCACAACAATTCAAATTCATGACTTGTTAATTCAATTGTTTTTTGCGCTAAGGCAACAGAACGAGCGCCCTTGTTAATGCTTAATTGTCCATAAACAATTTCGTCACACTCACTTGATTCCATCGGTTTTACCCGTCTTAGTGCGGTATTAATTCTCGCTAACAAGACATGTGGTTCAATGGGTTTGATAATGTAATCGTCTGCGCCAATCTCTAATCCACGTACGTGATCAAAATCGCTATCTTTAGCGGTTAAAAACAGTATTGGATAGTGAAACGTCGGACGTATGGCTCGCATAATTGAAAAACCGTCCATGTGCGGCAGCATAATGTCGAGGATAATAAGGTCGGGCTCTCGGGTCGCCACAAAATCGACTACCGTATCACCACGGCCAATAACTGTTACTTTAAAGTTATTCTGACGTAAGAAATGGGCAATCAAATTGGCCAATCTTGCATCGTCTTCCACTAGTAGTATATGTTTCATTAAAAAACACTCCAATCACTGCGTAAACGGCGACGATATCGTGTTGATGACGCAGCATTTATCACTACATTGACCGATGCTTTAGTTTGCTGCTGCCTGTTTACTAACTTAAACGTTGTACTTTTTACCAAGTCTATCTCCATTTTTTTAACGCCTGCAATAGCGGTTTGCCAACAGTACATTTTTTGCTTTATTTGCAGTAAACACAAAGCAATTGGCGTCGTTGCTTGCCATGTGACGGTAATTGTCAATTTACAAGGTTCACCAATTTTTTTGACAATGCAGGCGATTGGTTTAATCGCCATGGTCACAATAACCTCGTCTTGGGCTGCATGACTTGGCGCTGATATCATTATCAACACCATCACCGATGTTAGTAACCCAGTATAAAGCAAGAAGAGTGATGCTCCACGCCTTGTGCTTAACGTGACATCATCAATATCAACAAAGCGTGCCTTAAAAATCATAGGCGATGCCTGCAAAGAATGTGTTAATGCGTTTATCTTTGAGTAGCGGGCTGTTACTTATCGATGAGCCATATTGCAAACTTTTTAAGGTTAGTACCGCGCGCCATTTCTTTGATATTTGGTAGTTTGCATTTATGCCAATAAACCAATTGTTCGATGAACCTACTTGGTAAACGTCATCGCTAGCGACACCATCACGCTCACTTAATCCATAATAATAATTTGCTAATTCACGACTTTGCCAGTTAACCCCAGTGTATAACTTCAAACGAAATTGAGCCCATTTCATTAATTTTTTAATCTTAAGTTGGCCATTAGCCCCTTGATAAATGCCAGAAATATCGTGTAATAAAGACGCTTGCACCACCCAATTATTAGCCATAAAGTAATGTATTTGTAGGCCAGCATCTAATGCCCATTTTCGCCTGACTAAATCATAATTGACCCGTTGTGCAGGCCCTGAGATATTTTTCATCTCGTCAGAAAATTCAATTTCACCGGTACTCTTTAGCGAAGAGTTTGGCATAAAAATATTACTTGGGTGCCAACGGGTAAAATTGGCTGCTTGCACATTGAGATTGCTAATCATGCTCATGCTAAGTTGAGCAGTATCGATAAACGTATAACCAATGGTCGCATCGTCAAAATAAAAATGCTCGCCATAGTAAGAAATAGACGGCACCACAAAAAGCGGAATAGAGTCTCCACCGTGCAATGGATTACTGCGAATTCCCAAACCAAAAGCAACCGATAGCTGCCATTGACCAATTGGCACACAATCGCTTGTGAACGTAGATTGTTGCCCCCTTGATACGTCGGTACTTTTTTGACATTCGTCACTCTGCACGATGGCACTAAGACTGAAAAATAGTAAGATTAAACATAAAATTGATTTCACTTCACTGCTCTGCTCTATATTAAGTAACCCTTGTAATTTAACATTCATTTCAAGTAAATCCATTAAGGATTACAAATGATTACAAATGGTAGCAATTTACAACAGAGCGATAAAGATAAGCGCACTACACTGAGATTATCACTTTATTCATGCCAAGGAATTTCACATGAAACGTTTAACACTTTTAGCGCTGCCATTGCTGCTAACCATTAGTGGTTGTGGCGATAACAATGAGCTGCAGCAATCAAGCGTGCCAACACTTAATGCAATGACCGCATCGCTAGCGCCACTAACGAGCCAAAACGACACCGAGTTTGCGCGTTATTATCGTAACGGCATTTTTCTAGGCCTTGATCCAGGCAATCAAGTGGATTACTCCCTTGAGTCAAAAAGTAATGATGCCAGCAGTGCTAGCAGCGACGGAAGTTTTTCAAATACCATCACCCAAGAATTGGGCGTTAATGAAAGTGATCGCATTAAATATAACGGCAGTGAACTTTATATTGCCGCAAGACATTATTATGAAAACACCAACGACGATCAGTTGTCTCCCTCACAAGATTACGTGCGTATTCTCAGTCGTGAAGATGACGCAAGCATGTCACACCAATTTGATATAAAACTCAATATCAATGAGCAATATCACAACATTTCAGGTCTTTATTTACAAGACAACAATCTGAGCGTGATAAGCCAAATTTCGGTGGTTAATAGTTTGACTAAGATCGACATTTGGCACCCTTATAAACAAGAATTTGCGCTGTCGTTTTATGATGTCTCGCAAAACACCGCCCCAAAACTCACGCAGCAATTTAAGATTGATGGCCATGTAATTTCAACCCGCCGCATCGGCAATAAATTATTTGTCGTGAGCAGTTATGCGCCAAGCGTTGATAATATCATTGCCTATGCACAGACAGAGCAAGACAAACTACATAATTACAACGTCATCAACAAACTAAGCATTGATAATTTATTACCCGACTACACGGAC
>JABSRV010000246.1 GCA_013214905.1 Psychrobium sp.
AAATAGTCGGCACTGCGCAAACCAGTGCCGATATTTAATTTATGCTTTAACAAACATCTTATTTAATGCTTTGCTTGCACGAACTTCAGCGCCGCTGATTTGTGCAAGCAATTGCTGATTTTTATCAATCAACTCAATATCACAAACAACTTTGCTGCCACGTCGCTCGTTCAAATCATGCTGAGTAACACTCAGTTGTAAAAAGAATGCTTCCCCCGCTTTCACTTCACGATAAACAGTCCATTGCTTACACGCTGTTGGCAAGCTGCCTAAGCCATATTGCTGACGCGCCCACACTAACATCGCTTGATAGACTAAATCATTGGCAAAAATATTGCTTTGCTCTATGGAGAAGTCGCCTTGCTTAGCGTTCGCAATATCAGGCACTTGACAGGCAAGTAGCAATCCTTGCTCGTTACATGACACCACATGATTAATACCTTGCAAGCTTTCACCATGAAACAATGTGCCATCGTGATACAAGCTGCTGTCTGGTGTTGCGCGAAGGCGCAATGTTGGCAACTTACTGCCAGAAAAGACCTTATTAATTAACGCGTTTTTTTGCAAAATCAATTGTGCGCCGTAATGATAAACAGGCTTAGCATCGTCATTGTGACTGTAAATAACCGCCTTAACGTGGATGGTTTCAGCGCTACCTTGAGTATCATTAGTTGAGTCAGCCATTGGTGTCAGCTCAATGTAATAATCACTCGCTTCACTGCCGTCAAAAATCACGCCTTTAAACAACTGATAGTCACTAAATCCAACGTATTGATAATCGCCATAACTAGTGGTCGCGGCATCACTCATCCAAGCAATTGCGCACACAGTTGGTAATACGCGATTATTGTTTATCACATGGTCATTTAAAAAAGTATTGTTAGTCGCTAATAGGCTCTTGCTAATCACTGCGTGTTGCAATGGTTGTGCAGGAGCGGTTGATAAACGACTAACTAGTGACTTTTTTACAGAAGATGACTCCTGTGTATCTTGAACAGTTTTGCTGTTCGTTACATTTTGAACAGTCGTGTCATCAGCATTATCTTTTGATAAATCATTACCCACTAAAATTTGTGGACAACGATTGCTCGCGCTGGCTAACTCACTAACCAATAATTTTGCGCCTGCGTCTAAGCCAATAATGTAAACACCGCGTTGCTTAAACATACGTTTAAGTTCAGGTGTTACCATGCCGCCATCCCAAGGGCCCCAGTTAAAGCTAAGCACCTGAGTTTGTGGATGTAGCGCCTTAAATCGATAAGCAGTTTTGTTTAAAATGTCATTGGCGATTGAATAATCAGACTGGCCAGGGTTACCGTAAAAACCAGCTGCCGACGAGAATAATACCAAGTGCTGCAAAGCATCTTGATCAACTACTGCTAACATTGATAACAAGCCATCAATTTTGGTGCTGTATACCGCTTCAAAATCGGTTAAGGCTTTTTGCTCAATAAACTTATCGGCCAATACACCTGCGCCGTGAATAAGACCGCTGATTTTACCTAATTGCTTTATCGGTTGCTCAACACTGTCTTTTACACTTTGTGCATTAGTCACATCACTTGAGACATAAAGCGCTTCACCGCCCGCCGCTTTAATAGCACTGAGGGTATTGCTGATTTCACGATTGGCTAAAATAGGTTTGATGCTTGCCATCACCTTCATTGGCGTTGGTTTGTCACCCGCGGCAATTAGTGCTTGCATGCCCGCTTTTTTAAGATCAGCTTCATCATTAATGCCATGAGCCCAGCTTGGTTCGTCAGCGTTGAAAACAGAGCGTCCTAACAAGATGAATTTCGACTGAAATTGTTTGGCAATCTCAATAACGCAATGGGCTGTCACGCCCTTAGCGCCGCCACTGACCAAAAATACAGATTGTTGGTTAATGCTGTTGCCACCGCTTAATTGATAGCTATCGGTTGCTACGCCAACTAAGGTCATGCGCCCGTCAACGTCATAGCCAACTTCCACTAAATCGGTGTCTGCGTCTAACATTTCGTCGATAACTAAGCTTGCTACTTTCTCGCTCGATAAGGTATTAGAGAAATCGATGCTACGACAGAATACGCCCTTGTCATCAACGTTCCATTCGTGATGAAGTGTCTTGACTAAGCCGTTTAGGCCGCCTTGAATTAAATCGCTACCAATGTCTTGATTACCTAGTTGCTCGCAAACAAAACCGATGTTGCCGCCCTGTCGTGTGACCGCAATGAAAGACGTTCTAACGCTGGCGCTAACCGCATGTTTAGCAAGATTTGAATATTTGGCTAACAAAAATGCCAACATTAAGCCTTGCTTTGATGCTTGTGGGTATTGAATGTTATTAATGTTACTGCTTGGCTGCATGTAAATCAGGGCGTCAAACGCTGGTTGATTCTCAAATACTGCTGCCACGCCTTCTTCACTCACCTGTGCAATAGTGATGACCTTGATGCTTTTGGCAAAGGCCTTCGTAGAGCTTGCGGTAATCCATTCAGGTTTTAGCGCCGTTACCTGCCAACCGACTTTATGGAGTTTAGCCGCTAGTGCAACCGCACTACCCGTGCCATCGTCAACAATAAGGGCATGTCCACTTTGCTTAGTTGAAGTGATTTTAGTCATTTGTCCTAAACGCGCAATAGCTACCGTCGCGCTTGGCGCTGGGATAAATTCAACCACGTCACTTTGTGCAATGTCATTGTTACTTGCTGTGGCTGAATCTGAAGTGCTTGTACCTGAAATGCTTGTACCTGAAGAAGTAGCCCCGCCTTGTTGTTGCATATAGCCAACAATCTCACCCAAAGTGCGAAGCTCCGCTAAATCTTCTGGGTTAAGTTCTGGCAAGTCGGTAATAATTTCTTGCACCGCGCCAAGAATTTCAACACGTTTAATCGAGTCGATGCCAAGGTCCGCTTCCATGTCCATGCCAAGTTCTAACATGTCGGTTGGGTAACCCGTCTTGTCACTAACAACATCCATCATCACGTTTTGAATGTGACCTAAATCAATTGATGGCGTGGCATTTACCAAAGCAGACGTTTGAGAAACAGGCGCAGCGGTTACTTTGCTTTGCATGTAGTCAACAATTTCGCCTAACGTGCGTAGCTCTGCTAAATCTTCAGGATTTAGTTCTGGTAAATCACTAATGATTTCTTGTACGGAACCTAAAATCTCAACACGTTTAATAGAGTCGATGCCAAGATCGCTTTCCATGTCCATGCCAAGTTCTAACATATCAGTTGGGTAACCAGTCTTGTCACTAACAACATCCATCATCACGTTTTGAATGTGACCTAAATCAATTGATGGCGTGGCATTTGCCAAAGCAGACGTTTGAGAAACAGGCGCCGCGGTTACTTTGCTTTGCATGTAATCAACAATTTCGCCCAAAGTGCGTAGCTCTGCCAAGTCTTCAGGGTTTAGTTCTGGTAAATCACTGATAATTTCTTGTACTGAGCCTAAAATTTCAACACGTTTGATAGAGTCAATGCCAAGATCGGCTTCCATGTCCATGCTAAGTTCTAACATGTCGGCTGGATAACCGGTCTTGTCACTAACCACGTCCAGCATCACTTTATTGATTAATTCAATATCGATAGTTGGCGCTACTGGCGCATTAATTACGGTGACAACTGGCGCTGCGTTAACGACTACTGTTTTGACAGGTACTGCGCTCAAGGCTGTTACAGGTGCAGGCGTTGCTAATACAACGGGCTGTTTGACATTGCTGTTTTGTGGTGCAGGACTATTGCTATGTGGCGCACTATTGGTATGTGGCGCAGCCGCGTTTTGCATCACAGGCGCTTGAGCTGGTGTCGTTATTGCTTCAACGTGTGCTTTAACAACCTGAGCGACTGGTGAAATAGCGCTAGTGGTTACAACATCACCACTAAGCATTTGCGCAGTATCACTGCTCTGGTTATTGAGATAACTTTGATGAACGCGTAATGTGTCGGATTGGAACTGGTTATACATCGCCAGTGTATTGGCTAAGTTTTCAGGTAACTCATTACCTGCTTGCGCCGCTAAAACATTGCTAACAGTAGTTGCGTAATCTTTGGGACCTTGCATAAATTGCTCGTGCACATTAAGCAATTGCGCTTGATGATTAACAAATTGCGATACGCTGCGCTCAATTGACGATACTAATTGATCGCTCGTTGAAGCAGTCGGTGTGTTACTAGCCTCTCCCGCTTGAACGTAAACGATTTTTTCTACTATTTTCTCGACTACAACAATTTTTTCAACTTCGACTATTTTTTCAATAATGGTTGGTTCGCTAGCAATGCTTTGCGCTTGCTTAACCTGCCAACCGTCGTTTAGTGCGTCAGTAAAGGCTTGTTTAGTCTTAGGGCTAACATAAGATGCACCAGATAACTTCATCACCATTGGAGATGTCTTCGGGGCGGTTATTGGACGCTTAATCGCATCGTATGGGTCAATGTTTGCTAGCGCTAGTCCAAGCACGGCCATTTGCAGCGCGGCTTGACGTAACTGTACGTCACTGCCTTTTTTAGCATTAGCGTTAATGGCAATGGTTGTTACATCATCTTTGTCGCTTAAAATATTATCAACAAGCTTGGTTAATACATTCTTAGGGCCAAATTCTACAAATACACGTCCACCAGCATCATATAAGTTGTCGATTTCTTGATTAAAGTGCACCGACTCCAATACATGATTTTTTAAACTTTTCTTGATCTCATTCGGTTTGTTTGAATGCGCTTTACCCGTGCCATTAGAAAATACTGGCATGGTTGGTTTGTTAAACTTAACGCCATCAATGGCTTTAGCAAAAGGTTTTTGAGCATGTGCGACCAGCGGTGTATGGAACGCGGCAGATACTGGCAAAGCGACGACTTTATAACCCTTACCTTTAAGCTCGCTAACCGCGATGTCAATTTGTGCGCTAGGTCCAGCAATAACCACTTGGTTATTTGAATTGTAATTAGCAATTGAAACATCGCTGATGTTTGCAATATCAGTAGCCACTTTAGCTGGGTCACCAACTACGGCAGCCATTTTGCCAGCATCGAATGCTGCATCTTCTGGTGCTGCCATTGCTTGACCACGGCTACGCGCTAGCATCATGTAATCGCTGTCGTTTAATACGCCAGCAGCCCACAATGCGGTTAATTCACCAAAGCTATGACCGGCAACGAAATCGGCTTTAAAACCAGCTTGTTCAAAAATCTTAAACAAACTAACACTC
>JABSRV010000247.1 GCA_013214905.1 Psychrobium sp.
AAAAAAGGCCGTACTATCGGTTTTCCAACGGCTAACATAGCGTTATCTCGTAAGGTATCGCCAGTACGCGGCGTTTTTGCCGTGACTGCAAGTTTTAGTGATAATGGTATTAAATATTGTTATCGCGGGGTGGCTAACATTGGTCAGCGCCCTACGGTGAAAGGGACTCGCATGCAACTTGAAATTCATTTATTTGATTTTCAGGGCGACATCTACGGCAAAAGCTTAGATACGCGAGTACTACACAAAATTAGAGCCGAAAAGAAATTCGATTCATTTGATTTACTTAAACAACAAATCAAATTAGATGTCATTGCCGCACAAGCGTTCTTTGATTTAGACAAATAATAGTTAGTTATTAATGGTGTGATTTTAGATGAGTGATTACAAAAAGACCCTTAACCTGCCAAAAACTTCATTTTCAATGAAAGCAAACTTGGCAAATCGTGAACCTATGATGCTTAAAGCATGGGATAAAGCTGAGCTTTACACGAAAATTCGTGCCGCCCGTAAAGGACGTAAGAGCTTTCTTCTGCATGACGGCCCTCCGTATGCAAATGGAGATATTCATATTGGTCACTCGGTTAATAAAATCCTTAAAGATATTATTATTAAATCTAAAACTATCTCTGGTTTTGACGCGCCATACATTCCTGGTTGGGATTGTCACGGTCTACCAATTGAGCTGCAAGTAGAAAAGAAGCACGGCAAGCCGGGTAAAAAAATCAGCGCGAGTGAGTTCCGTAAAAAATGTCGTATTTACGCACAACGTCAAGTTGACGGTCAGCGTAAAGACTTTATCCGTTTAGGCGTGTTTGGTGATTGGTTTAATCCTTATCAAACAATGGACTTTAATTTTGAAGCGAACATCGTGCGTTCAATGGGTAAAATCATCGACAACGGACACCTGCAACAAGGCGCTAAGCCGGTGCATTGGTGTTTAGATTGTGGTTCTTCATTGGCTGAAGCCGAAGTTGAATACGAAGACAAGCGCTCGCCAGCAGTTGATGTTGCGTTTAACGCCGTTGATGAAAATGAAATTATTGCAAAAATGGGCATCGATAGCGCTCACGCCGGCAGCGGTAAGATTTCTACGGTTATCTGGACCACAACGCCATGGACATTGCCAGCAAATCGCGCGTTATCAATGCACGAAAACATTGAATACGTATTAATACAGTGTGAAAAAGATGGCGAGCAGCAACGTTTAATCATCGCTCACGAACTAATGAATAGTGCGATGGATCGTTACGGCATTGAAAAATTCCACGTGCTTGGTCAATGTAACGGCAGCGCGTTAGAGCTTGTTCGTTTCATGCACCCATTTTACGACTTCTCGGTTCCTGTTATTTTGGGCGAGCATGTTACTGTTGATTCAGGTACCGGTATCGTGCATACCGCACCGGGTCACGGTCAAGAAGATTACGTGGTTGGTCAAAAATACAATATCGAAGTGGCAAATCCAGTGGGCGCTAACGGCGTTTACATCGAAGGCACCGAGCTTTTTGAAGGTCAGCATATCTTTAAAGCCAATGACGTGATTGTTGAGCTATTAAGAGAGCGCGGCGTATTAGTCCATCACCATGCATTAACGCATAGTTACCCACATTGCTGGCGCCATAAAACGCCGATTATCTTTCGCGCAACGCCGCAGTGGTTTATCTCAATGGAGAAAAACGGCTTACGTAAGCAAGCGATGGGCGAAATTGCAAAAACGCAGTGGATCCCTGATTGGGGTCAGCAGCGCATTGAAAACATGGTTACCTCACGTCCAGACTGGTGTGTATCGCGCCAACGTACTTGGGGCGTGCCGTTAACTGTCTTTATCAATAAAGACACCAACGAACTGCATCCTAAAACCAGTGAGTTGTTAGAGCAAGTTGCGGTTAAAATTGAACAAGAAGGCATTCAGGCATGGTTTGATATCGAGCCAAGTGAATTCTTGGGCGAAGGCGGCGATCAATACGTTAAAATCACCGATACGCTAGACGTTTGGTTCGATTCTGGCGTAACGCATGCTTGTGTTGTAGACGCACGTGAAGAGTTGCAAGGTCCTGCTGATTTATACCTTGAAGGTTCTGATCAACATCGTGGTTGGTTCCAATCGTCATTAATGACGTCGGTAGCCATGACAGGTAAAGCACCTTACAAGCAAGTACTTACTCACGGTTTCACCGTGGATGGTGAAGGCAAGAAAATGTCTAAGTCATTAGGCAACGTGATGTCACCACAACAAGTGGTTAATCGTCTAGGTGCCGACGTTTTACGTTTGTGGGTAGCATCAGCTAACTACACTGCTGAAATGACCGTGTCTGACGAAATCTTAGATCGTAGCGCCGACTCGTATCGCCGTATTCGTAATACTGCCCGTTTCTTGTTGTCTAACCTAAACGCGTTTGATCCGGCTACCGATTTAGTGGCTAACGAAGATTTAGTAGCGCTAGATCGCTACATCATTGGCCGCGCACATCAGGTACAGCAAGAAATCATCGAAGCCTATGATAACTACCAGTTCCACGTTGTGGTGCAAAAGCTTACCCACTTCTGTTCGATTGAACTTGGCAGCTTCTACCTTGATATTATCAAGGATCGTCAATACACGGCTAAGTCTGACGGCCTACCTCGTCGTAGTTGTCAAACCGCTATGTACCATATTTCACAAGCGATGGTGCGTTGGATAGCGCCAGTACTTAGCTTTACCGCCGATGAAATTTGGAAGTTATTGCCGGGCAATACCGAAGAATTCGTCTTTATCAGCGAATGGTACGAAGGTCTAACCGCATTAAGTGATGACGAACAATTAAACATCGAGTTCTGGGAACAGTTGCAAGGCGTTCGAAATGCGGTAAACAAGGTGATGGAACAAGCGCGTCGTGATGACGTGATTGGTGGCAGCTTAGCAGCCAACGTGACCATTTTTGCAAATGAAGCATTAGCGACCAACCTTAAAAAAGTAGAATCGGAATTACGATTCCTATTAATTACCTCTCAGGTTACCGTAATTGCTGGTCAGCCTAGCGAAGCCGCTGTCGCAACCGACATTGAAGGTCTAAGCGTATTGGTTGAAGCGTCAGCTGGCGAGAAATGTGAGCGCTGTTGGCATCACCTTGAAGATGTTGGCGTAAGCAGCGAACACGAAACATTGTGTGGCCGCTGTATCACTAATATCGAAGGCGACGGAGAAGTACGTCACTATGGCTAATCCAGCATCTGTTACACCAATAGCTGCTGCTAAGCCAGCCTCTGCCGCGCAAAGTGGTTTGCGCTGGCTTTGGCTGGCCGCCATTATGCTAATTTTGGATCAGGTCACTAAAATTTACGTGGCTAATAATTTTATGCTGCATGAGTCAATCGCGGTTATGCCGATGTTTAACCTGACTTATGTTCTTAATAAAGGGGCTGCATTTAGTTTTTTAAGTGAAGCGGGTGGCTGGCAGCGCTGGTTCTTTACCGCGATTGCGGTATCGATTAGTGGCTTATTATTGTATTGGCTTCGCGCATTGGACAAGACACAAAAGCTATTATCGATTGCCTATTCATTGGTGCTTTCAGGCGCATTAGGTAACTTAATTGATCGCGTATCTTATGGTCATGTAATTGACTTTTTAGATTTTTATTACAACGATAGCTATCGCTGGCCTGCATTTAATATTGCAGACGCGGCAATATGCATCGGCGCCATATTAATTATTTATGACGCGATAACTAACAAAGATGACAAGACATCGACACAGGACAATAAATAGTGATTAATGCAACAAGTGAAGTAATTTTTCATGTCACGATGAAACTTGATGACGGCTCAGCAGCAGACAGCACCAAGGTTAATAACAAACCTGCTAAATTGCGCATGGGCGATGGCAGTCTATCTCCAGCATTTGAAGCACAAATGCAGGGGCTAACAGTCGGTGATGATAAAGAATTTACCCTATACGCTAAAGATGCGTTTGGTGAAAATAATCCAGACAACATTTACCATCTTGAGCGTTCGACCTTTGAGGCTGATACGTTAGAAGTTGGCGCGATCATTATGTTTGATCAACAAAACGGTGCTTCGATCCCCGGCATGGTACGTGAAATTGTTGGCGAGTCGGTTACCATTGATTTTAATCATCCATTAGCCGGTCAAACCATTACCTTTGATGTTGAAATAATTGAGGTTAATGCCTAATGACCGTTAAAATCTTACGCGCAAACCCACGGGGCTTTTGTGCTGGTGTTGATCGCGCGATTACCATCGTAGAACGTGCGTTAGATTTGTTCGGCAAGCCTATTTATGTGCGCCATGAAGTGGTGCATAACAAATACGTGGTTGACGGTTTACGTGAACGTGGCGCTATTTTTGTCGAAGAGCTTGATGAAGTGCCAGATGATTCTACGGTAATTTTTAGTGCACACGGTGTTTCACAAGCGGTGCGCGCGGAAGGCAAGCGCCGTGACTTACGCGTGTTTGACGCGACGTGTCCATTAGTGACCAAGGTTCACATGGAAGTGGCGCGATCAAGTCGTCGCACCACCGAATGTATTCTCATTGGCCATAAAGGTCACGCTGAAGTTGTTGGCACCATGGGCCAATATTCAAATGAGAATGGCGCGATGTATTTGGTGGAAACTGTCGACGATGTTGCTAGTTTGCAAGTAAATGATAGCAGTAACTTAAGCTATGTTACGCAAACTACGTTGTCGGTAGATGATACTAAAAATATTATTGATGCCTTGCGTCAACGCTTTCCACAGATTGAAGGGCCGCGTAAAGATGACATTTGTTACGCTACTCAAAATCGTCAAGACGCGGTTAAAGACATTGCAGCCAAAGTTGATTTGTTATTAGTGGTGGGCTCTAAAAATAGCTCTAACTCAAATCGATTGCGCGAACTGTCCGAAAATAATGGCACCACCTCTTATCTTATCGATAACGCGACGGATATTGATCGGTCATGGTTAACAGGCATTAAATCGGTTGGCGTAACAGCTGGCGCGTCGGCACCTGAAATTCTAGTGACTCAAGTAATTGATAAGTTGGTTGAATACACTGGTGGTGATATTGTCGAAAACCCCGGCATCATCGAAGATACGGTGTTTGCTGTGCCCATTGAATTGCGCTAATTAGCCTAGTTTTTTGATAAAAACAGAACGTTACAAACAACCGTCATCTCGCAAGGAATGACGGATGTTTTATGTC
>JABSRV010000248.1 GCA_013214905.1 Psychrobium sp.
AATGCCAACCATTCGTGGTTCGGAAACGGGCAGTAAAAAACGTTACGCCGGTATTTTGCAACAAGGCGACAGCGAAGAGCTGATATTTAAAGGCTTAGAAAGTGTGCGCAGTGATTGGACCGAATTAGCTCGCGATTTTCAGCGCACGTTATATCAAATGGTATTTGATAATGTCGACCCAACCGAATTGTTGTTGCAGGTCATCGCGAAAATTAATAATGGTGAGCTTGACGACAAGCTGGTGTATAAGAAAAGGCTGCGCCGTCAATTATCACATTACATAAAGAACGTACCGCCACAAGTCAAAGCAGCGCGACTAGGCGACGAGAAAAACGCCCAGCTAGGGCGCCAATTGCAATATCAGAACAAAGGCAGTGTGAGTTATTTAATGACCATTAATGGCCCTCAACCCATTGAATATGTTGATAGCCCAATTGACTACCAACATTATATCGACAAGCAAATAGCACCAATAGCCGATGGCATATTACCCTTTATTGATCTGACCTTTGACCAAATAACCAACGCGCAAATGGGGTTATTTTAGCCCTGAGCCTTGCCTTCAACTTCATCAAGTCTAACTCGCATGCACGTTGCGTAAAGCACCGGCACGATAAGCAAGGTCAACATGGTTGCGAAGGTTAATCCAAAGACGATAACCACTGCCATTGATTGGAAAAACGCATCAAAGAACAATGAAATAACGCCTAATGCGGTAGTAAAAGAGCCTAAAACCACAGGTCTTAAACGACTAGCCGATGAGTCAATATTGGCGTCGAAACGAGGTTTACCCGTCGCAATTTCGGTGTCCATGGTGTCGACCAATCTAATGCCATTTTGAATCAATAATCCCGACAACGACAAGACGCCTAAGATGCCCATCAACTCTAATGGTACACCGGTAACAACAAGGCCAAAAACAACACCAATCGACGCTAACGGCACCACTAATCAGATAACCAGTGGTTGTCTAATCTTGCCAAATAACATATATGATCCAAAGCAACATGAGATGCAATGATCATGAATCAATGCGTGTATTTGAATAATAGCGATTGGGTGCAAAGCGATTGGGTGCAAAGCGTAACACCTTGCTAATGAAAGAATTAACTTAGCTTGTAGTGACCCACAATATTAATGCATCTTCTTCACTGGTAGAAATAACAACATGGCCCATTGTCGCGTCGTAATAGACACTGTCGCCAACACTTAGTTTCGTTGGTTCGTAAAATTCGGTATAAATTTCGACTTCGCCTTCTAATACCAACAAAAACTCTTCACCGTCGTGACGTACCCAGTCGCCGTAATCGTCAAACGATCTTGCGTGCACGCGGCTTCGATAAGGCATCATTTTTTTCTTACTGATCTGAGTCGACAGTAATTCGTGTTCGTAGGTGGCGGTTAAATGAGGTTTGCCTTCACCAGCACGCGTGACATCTCGGCGCCCTGTTGCCATGGTGGCATCTGGTTTAGTAAATAACTGAGGTATGTCGATGCCAAGGCCGGCTGCCAGCTTTTGCATTACTGCAAACGTTGGGGATATTTGCTCATTCTCAATTTTAGATAAGGTAGAACGCGCAAGTCCGGTTAACTTGCTGGCTTCTTCTAAGGTGAGTTTGTTTTTCTTGCGGATAGATTTAACCTGTTTACCCAATTGCATAGGCTCAACTTTACGTTGTTGTTGCTCCTTGTCGGCGACTACCATTGAAGGGTATACATCTGCTGTCATTTCTTACTCACAAAATAATTGAATCGAATATTCGGACATCAATTGTTGCACAAAAACAAAGGGGGATATACCCGTCACCAATGAAATCATCCTTTTATTCACTAGTTTTTAATCTAGGTTCTACTTCTCTTTAACACTAATGACAATCAAGGTAACTTTAGCCGCTTTTATACCCGTCATCCTTGAAACCGCAGTTTTATTGTCTGCGTATTAGAATCACAATCACTTATAGAACATAAGCTAAGGCGATTCTAATCTTGACGGCTTCACTGCAATTCCAATGATTTTGGGTATTTGCTGTTTCTGGAAGTAGCCATCGAAATATTCAATCACTGTTTTTGCAACCATCGGTTGAGCAGCTTCATTGGGATGAATGCCATCTTTTTGCATTAATTCGGGATTTAGCGCCACTTCACTAATAAAAAAGGGCATTAAGGCGACGTTTTTCTCATTGGCTAATTTTTCAAACAATTGGCTAAACATTGCCGTATATCGTTTGCCCATACTCGGTGGGATTTCTACCTGAGTTAAAATAACTTTAATGCCCTGTTGATGAGCTAGATCGATCATCGCGCCTAAATTGTTACGAATTGTATTGATCGGGTAGCCACGTAAACCGTCGTTACCGCCAAGTTCTATCCATAAAACATCGACCTTATTTTTAGTTAACAATCTTGTCAGGCGGGCTTTACCGCCACCGGTAGTCTCTCCACTAGCGCTAAAATTAAGAATTTTAAACGCAGGGTAACGTTGACTTAATTGGCGCTGCACAATAGGTACCCAACCTTTGGATGCTTGCATTCCATAACTAGCACTGAGACTATCTCCTAGCAATAATACGGTGGCAGCGCGCGCAGGTATCGCCAGCGAAAACATGACATAAATAACGACTAAGGCCCAACAAATGAGTGAACAACGTTTTTTAGAACAGCAAGATATCATCATAGTAAAAGATCTTATTAAACAGGTTGAGATAAATAATGGCTCGTTAGAGATACTCAAGTCTATCAGTTTTAAAGTCAAGCAAGGACAGTCAATTGCTATTGTTGGTGCCTCAGGTTCTGGAAAATCTACGTTATTAGGGTTACTCGCGGGGCTAGATTGTGTCAGCAGTGGGGAGATTTGGCTTGATAATGCGCCGCTTCATCAGTTGAATGAGGAAGAACGTACTGCCCTGCGCGCTCAAAAAGTCGGATTCATTTTTCAATCCTTTTTATTGTTGCCCGCGCTAACAGCGCTAGAAAACATTTTATTACCAGCGCAGCTTGCTGGTACCAAACGCAGCGAAGAAAAAGCGCAGCAATTGTTAGTAGATGTTGGCTTGGGTCATCGCGGTGATCATTACCCCAATCAGCTATCGGGCGGTGAACAACAACGTGTGGCGATTGCCCGTGCATTCATTTGTCAGCCGCAAATATTATTCGCCGACGAACCGACAGGCAACCTTGATGGTGACAATTCAAAGCGTATAGAGAAACTGCTGTTTAAACTTAACGAGCAGCACAATACAACCTTGGTTTTAGTGACGCATGATACGGTGCTAGCCGCTAACTGCCAGCGCATCATCAATATGAGTGATGGCACCATTGAAGAAGTGACTAATTCCGTTAAAAAGGAAATGTCTGATGTGGTTTAAACCTGCATATTGCTTGCTCAAACAGCAAATTAAACGCGGCGAGTTAACCATATTCATTTTAGCTATAGCCCTTGCTGTGGCATCGGTGTTCTCACTGAGTGGATTTGGCGAACGACTTAATCAAGCCTTAGTGCTTAAGAGCAACAATTTTTTAGCCGCCGATCGCGTATTATCATCGGCACACCCTATTCCTAAAGAGTTGTTAGACCTAGCTAACGTCCATCAAATTAATCAAGCGAATTATCTTAGCTTTAATTCCATGATATTTGCTAATGACCAGATGTTAATGGCCTATACCAAAGCGATATCGGGGCCATTTCCATTGCGCGGCGAGATGAAAATTAGTCGCCAAGCATTAGACGAGTCACAACCTGTCGATGTGCAGGGCGACGTAATAGTAGGTCCGCCACCAGCAGGCAAGGTATGGTTAGCACCGGACATTTTGATCCGCTTGCAAATCGCCATTGGCGATAACATTGAAGTCGGTGACGCCTTATTACAAGTCGATGGCATTATTACGTTAGATCCTGATGGCTCATTCTCGATATTTAATTCATCCCCCACCCTGTTTATTAATGCACTAGATTTACCCGCGACAAAAATCGTGCAACCAGGTAGCAGACTATTTTATAACTACTTATTTAGCGGTAGTGATGACTCACTTAGTGAATTTTATCAATCGATAAAACCACAACTTAAGCCCAACCAAAATTGGCAAGATATAAAGGGCGAGAACTCACCTCTCGCTGGCGCTTTAGAGCGCGCCAATCAGTTTTTATTGCTAGCGAGTTTACTCGGCATCATCTTAGCCGCCACAGCGATTAGCGTGACCGCTCAGCGCTTTAGTCAGAACCAATTTGATACGGTTGCTTTGCTTAAAACCCTTGGCACCAAAGATAGTTTTATTCGCAAGATTTTTGCGTTTCAATTATCAGCTGTAACAGCGATTGGCATTAGTCTTGGTTTAGTGGCTGGTTTTGCATTGCAAGAACTAGCGTTCGCCGCTATTGCTTATTACATGCCGCAAAGTCTACCGAGTGATATGCCAGGCCTTGGTTTAAAACCACTGCTGATAGCGCTAAGTACCGGTACTATTTGCTCGGTGATGTTTTCATTAACGCCAATGTTACGCCTTCTCAAAGTGCCCGTGATGCGAGTTATCAAACGAGACCTTAGCCCTAGCCCATTTAAGGCATGGTTAAGCGGGTTGGTTTTTTCCAGTGCGATATTTGCACTGCTATTACTCTATAGCCAAAATTTAAAGTTGAGCTTAATTACTCTTGGCATAGGGGTCTTTATCGCGTTATCGCTAAGCGGTTTAGCGATGTTGTTTATTAAGCTATCGCGCGCGCAAAAGTTCAGCGCCGCCAGTCCTTGGAAATTGGCGATTGCCTCGTTATATCAACGCGCCACCCAAGCGAGTATGCAAATCGCCAGTATCGCGACAGCCATCATGTTAATGCTTATTATTTTGTTATTACGTAATGAGCTAATCGATGAATGGCAAGCGCAAATACCCCAAGGCACTGCGAATCATTTCTTGGGTAATGTATTGCCGGATCAAGTCGAGCCCATTAAGCAGTTAATGAAAAAGTATGATGTGCAAGGCAGTGATTTATACCCGATTATTAGAGGCCGAGTATCGGCGATCAACGGCGAAGTCATTGGGGGTTACGACAGCGAAAGCAATGTTGATGACGAGCGAAAGCGTAGTGGGCGCCGCGGTTTTGGCCGTGAACTTAGTGTCACTTGGCGAGATGAGTTACCCGATGAGAATCCGCTTGAAGAAGGTGATTG
>JABSRV010000249.1 GCA_013214905.1 Psychrobium sp.
CATTTGGCTCTGGTGCAGACTTTACGGCGTTGTTTTTTTTATTTCCGCCATGTAAATCATCAAGTAACGCTTCAAATTCATCGTCGCTCATTTCATCACTATTTGACGCAGTTTCTACGCTAGGCGACGCTTGAACGGCTGGCGCTAATTTACCGGCATTAAGATCATCTAACAACGCATCAAATTCAGCGTCGCTCATTTCATCATTGCCTGCAACGCTCACTTCGGGTTCAGGCTCAGCAACAGCTTCTTCACCTTCTGGTACGCTTAACTTTGCTAGCTCTTCTAATAGCCGCGCTTCTGCGGGTTCTAGTGGCTCACGAGCTTTAACTAAGGTGAACATCTCATTGATGGCATCTAAACCTTCAAGGATCACATCCATTAGCTCCGCAGTAACCGTTCGTTGGCCCGTGCGTAGCAAATCAAATATATTTTCAGCGCCATGACATACGTCGACTAATTCCTTTAGCGACATAAATCCGGCACCACCTTTTATGGTGTGGAATCCACGAAATATTGCATTTAAAAGTTCTGAGTCGTCTGGATTATTCTCCAGCTCCACTAATTGTTCCTGCAGTAGTTCGAGTATTTCACCCGCTTCAATTAAAAAATCCTGCAGTATATCTTCATCAAGATCAAACGACATAGTTACCGTCCTTATTAAAACCCTAAGCTAGAAAGTAAATCATCAACATCTTCTTGTCCTGCGACAACATCGTGCTGTTTTGATTGAGCCACCATAGGCCCTTCTGCTTCGATACAATTATCTATTTTATCTGCATTTTTATTTTCATCATACTGACCAAAAACCTTCAGCAAACTCACCAAACTATTTTCAACATCGTTAACCAGCGTTGATATTTTTTGCAATACCTGTCCGGTTAGATCTTGGTAGCCCTGCGCCAGAAAAATAACATTAAGCTTCTCATTGAGCACTTGAGCGTCGAGTACAGACTGCTCAAAATAACGATCGATGTTATCACGCAATATTTTAAACTCTTCAAGTTTAATATTGCAATCTTTTAGTCGTTCCCACGACGGCTTGATCTCATTAATAGTGACTTGATGTTTTTGTGCTAAGGGTAGACATTCATCCACCGCGTCCATCGTGTCATTCGCCGCTTGAGACGTTAAATTAACAACGTAAGACAAACGTTCTTTAGCATCTGGAATAGAGGTTGATACGAGAGAAGAAAAACGTTCATCTATGCTCATTTGAGTCAATGAGTCATGAATTTGCCTGGTTAGTTTCCCTACCCCATCAAACAATTCCTGATGCATGTGCTGGCTCGCCTTCTTGAGCAATTCATTGGCGTAGGCTACACTTCCTTGTTCTAGCGCTGAGACCAGCGCTTTAGCCTCAGCCAATGAGATATATGATTCCTCAATATCAGTCATATGCATTTCCATCTAATAAATTATGCTTCCATACGTTGAAAGATTTTTTCTAATTTCGCTTTCAGTGTTCCTGCGGTAAAAGGCTTAACTATATAACCATTTACACCAGCTTGGGCAGCAGCTATAATTTGTTCGCGCTTTGCTTCGGCAGTTACCATTAAAACAGGTAAGTGCTTTAGCTTTTCATCGGCACGAATATGCTTTAACAAATCGATGCCTTGCATACCAGGCATGTTCCAGTCGGTAACAACAAAATCAAAGTCACCGTCTTTTAACATTGGCAGTGCTGTTTGACCATCATCTGCCTCTTGAGTGTTTGTTAGACCTAAATCGCGTAACAAATTTTTAATAATGCGTCTCATCGTTGAAAAATCATCAACGACAAGGATTTTCATATTTTTATTCAAAACATTCTCCAATATTTAAACTGCAATTCCATTTTGCAATTAATTCCAAGTATTTAAACGGCCTTTTAATCGAACCATTGCTCGTGAGTGAATTTGACTGACTCGAGATTCACTCACATTTAAAACAAGACCTATTTCCTTTAAATTTAATTCCTCATCGTAATACAACGATAAGGCCAGAGCTTCCTTTTCTGGTAATTCTTTGATTGCGTCGCTCAGTGCCTGCTGGAACCGTCCAGATACAGCCTGTGTAAAAGATTCATCATGTCCTTGTTGCCCATCAAACACGATAGCATCATCACTGACACCTAAATCTTCAATACCAATAATTTTCCCTGATACTATATCATTAAGCATTTGTGCATATTCGTCTACACTTATTGATAATTTTTCAGCTATTTCATGATCTCGTGCATCTCTACCCAATTCTTTTTCTACATCTTCAATGGCTTTTAACACCGCTCGATTATTACGATGCACCGATCTTGGCACCCAATCGCCACGGCGCATTTCATCTAACATAGCACCGCGGATTCTAATGCCAGCAAAGGTTTCAAAACTGGCGCCTTTATTGCCATCAAAGTTTTTTGCGGCTTCAAGTAAACCAATCATGCCCGACTGAATGAGATCATCAAGTTGCACACTGGCCGGTAGTCGCCCTTTTAAATGGTGCGCAATTTTTTTTACCAAACCAGCATGCTGCACGACCAACAAATCGTTATTCGGTGATATCTTAGCGTACGCAGCAGCTTTACTCACTATTAAGCGTCCCGATCAACAGAGCGATTATCAACAAGTTGTTCGATGAAAAATTCCAAATGTCCGCCTGGTTGGCTTGGTGTTGGCCAGCTTTGTACTTTATTAGCTAATGACTTATACGCCAATGATGCTGGTGATTGTGGGAACAATTCAGTAATCAATTTCTGTTTCCTGACCGAACGTCTAACATTTTCGTCAAAAGGAATAGTACCACAAAGTTCTAGCGCCACGTCTAGAAAGCGATCTGTGACTCGGGTTAACTTCGCGAACAACTCTTGCCCTTCGCGTAAATTTCGAACCATATTAGCTACAACCTTGATTCGAAATACGCCGTGTTCTCTAGACAGCAGCTTAATTAGAGCGTAAGCGTCGGTAATTGAGGCCGGTTCATCACAAACCACCGCAATAACATCTTGAGCGGCGCGTGAAAAGCTCAATACCATGTCAGAAATACCCGCGGCGGTATCAACAATTAAAATGTCAAAATCGTAGCGCATTTCACTAAAGGCGCGAATTAATCCGGCGTGCTGAGCAGGTTCAAGCTCCACCATGGACTGTGAACCTGACGTTGCCGGTATAATGCCAATGCCCTGAGGCCCGTGCACGATAATATCATCGAGTTCACATTCGCCAGACAGCACGTGGGACAAATTCTTTTGAATTCTTAGCCCCAACATCACATCAACGTTAGCTAAGCCTAAATCGGCATCTAAAATTAGCACACGTTTGCCCTGTTGAGCTAAACAGGCTGCTAAGTTAAGCGATACGTTAGTTTTACCCACGCCGCCTTTGCCGCCTGTAACGGCAATAACTTTAATCATTCTATTTTTAGTCATTTTTCTTAAACCACTTGCTTGATCCACGTGAATTGCCTACCTATTCATACTTGCATAGTGCGCTGGGTTGCTTGATGTCGTTGTCGACTGCACATTAACACCCAATTGCTCTATCACACTATTGATTAAATTATTTAAATCAGCGACCCCGATATCCTCAGGAACTCGTTGACCATTTGTCAAATAGCCAATAGGCAATGAATGCCCAATGGCCACACTTAATATTTCACTGGCACTGATCGCTTCATCCATTTTGGTGATGATGCACCCTGCTAGCGGCATTTTTCTAAATTGAATGATCGCTTCCTGCAATACCATACGCTGTGCTGTTGCAGGTAAGACTAAATAACTACGAATATTAACATGACTAGAGCTCATTAACGTGCTCAATTGCTCATTTAGGCGCACGTCACGTTGCCCCATCCCTGCCGTATCAATTAATACTAATTTTTTATGCCGTGATTGATAAATGGCGTCAGCCAATTGTTGTGCGTCTTTAGCGACTCTCACCGGACAACCTAAAATTTTACCGTAGGTATTTAACTGTTCAAATGCACCAATACGATAACTGTCCGTTGTTATCATTGCTACCTGATCGCTGCCAAACTTCATCGCGAACCTTGCCGCCAATTTTGCAACCGTCGTTGTTTTACCAACACCAGTAGGCCCGAGTAAAGCGACAACACCACCATGCTCTAATACATCATTATGTGTCGTTGATAAGCGTTGCAGCATGGTGCTAGCCAGTATTTTCTTCGCTTGTGTCATGTCTAATGACGGCCCTATATCAACCAGTAGTTGCTGGGCGATATCAGATTCAAAACCAATACGCACCAAGTCTTTCATTAGCATGGCGCGGATTGGATCGCGGCGGCTCGCATCTTGCTCCATTAAACCGCTAACCTGATGTTGTAATAATTGACGCATTGACGCCATCTCAAGCTTTAGCTCTTGCAAATCCGCACTATCAACGGACGATGAACTAGTAATCGTTGATGATAAATTTGGCTGATTATAAGCACCAACTGCGGCTTCATGTGTCGGACTAGGATTGGAGTGCTGTATCCATTTCGCCCATTCTGGCAATTTATCTTGTTCGTTATTTATAGCCGTTTTCTGAACGTTTTTGTCTATTCCAGCCATCGCATTAAGTGGTAACGACGCTTTATTTGTTTGGCCAGTTTGCTGTTTGAGCAGTCGTTGCTGAAAACCTGATAACGATACTCGGTCATCGTTCATTACTCTGCGTTCAAATTGTTGTTCATTCACCTGTTCGCGCATGTTTGCCGCAAATGCACTAGCGCTTGATGTAGGCTGTCTTACTGGAGATGGCGCGGCTTGCACTTTAGGCTTTTTAACCCGGTTAGGGATTACCGCGTTATTATCTTCATCGATGGCTGCAACGATTTCAACACCGCCATCAACGTTTTTATTCGACATAATAATCGCGTCGGGCCCCAATGAAATTTTAATTTCATCTAAAGCAGTGCGAATATCCTTTGCGAAAAAACGTTTAATCTTCAACAGTAAAACCTCGTTTATTGCCCAACAGAGCTAACAATTTTAATTTGTTTATCTTCAGGGATCTCTTGATACGATAACACTTTCAAACCCGGAATTGTGTTCTTTACAAAACGCGATAATGTTGATCTTAATACACCTGAGGTCAATAAGATAGCAGGCATTCCCTCTAACTCAAGTTGCTCGGTCGCCGTTGCCAATGATGACTGCAAACGTTCGGCTAAGCCAGGCTCCATAC
>JABSRV010000025.1 GCA_013214905.1 Psychrobium sp.
GTGGCACTAAGGAGTTGGTAGCGAACTTAAAGGCAAGGTGATGTAGTTGATGACGTAATCACTGCTGGCACTGCAATTCGTGAATCGATGGATATTATTAATGACAATGGTGCGAGCTTGGCCGGGGTGTTAATTGCACTCGATCGTCAAGAGTAAGGCAAGGGTGAGTTATCGGCGATTCAAGAAATTGAACGCGACTACGGTGCCAAGGTTATCTCGATCGTGACTTTAACTGATTTAATTGGTTATTTAGCCGATCAAGGTGAGCTTACCGATACACTAGCTAGTGTCAGTGCTTATCGCGAAAAATATGGCGTTTAAGCTGATTTAACAATTTTTAAGGTTGGATGTTTTTGAAAACGACAAAGTATAACTATCATGGAATTTTTGTATTAGCTGTTGCGATGCTGGCATTATTAAGTGTCAGCCGCGTGATCAATTATATGGTGTATGCAGATTATTATCAGGGTAAAGCCGCTTTATTGGACATAATGTTGCCAGCATTGAAGTTTGATCTTCAAACCTGTGGTTACCTGCTGACGATTCCTATTTTGCTGATATTATTTCCGACCGGAAATAAATTTAAGATCTTAAAAACGATCGGGCTTAATCTTGGCTTTGTCGTATTATTAGTCGCGGCGGGAGTATTATTTGCAGATACTCTCTATTTTGGCATAGTTAGTCGCCATGCTTTTCGTGATGCGCTGTTGTTGATGACGGAATTACATTTTGTGTTACCGCTGTTATTAAGCAATTACTTATGGCCCTTTATTGGAGGTTTGGTTGCTTTGGTGGCGGCAATCGCGTTATGGCTGCGATATTTGCAATGTACTAGCCGTTGGGTGATAAAGCCCGCGCGATGGTCTCATCAATTGTCAGTGTTGCTAGTAAGCATATTCTTGCTGTTAATCTGCATACGAGGTTTCGATATTGAAGGTAAGCCGCAAAGTATGATCGACGCTTATATTGATCATAATGAGCAGCAAGCTAACTTGGTACTCAATGGCGTTTATACGTCAATAAAAGGTTTAACTGCTAGTAAGAAAAGCCGCCAATACCATTTTGTAGATAACTTAGAACAGGCGCAGCCACGTCAATTTAAAGCCTTCTCAAGCACTTTTTCAGACAATACACCCAATGATAGAAACCTCTTTATAATTTTGGTTGAAGCATTAAGTTATGAGTATATCGATGCTTTAGCTGGTACCTCTTATGACGCGACTCCTTTTTTAGATCAATTGGTTAAAAAATCTGAGGTCTACGATAACTTTTATGCGGTCGGGCAGCGGAGTTATTATGGCATGCAGGGGATTTTGTTTGGGATCCCGCCATTAGATGGTATTGGGTATATTGGCGGCGGTCTTGAGTTGTCACGTTTGACTAAAATAGGAAAAATAGCCGCTTCGCATGGTTATTACACTCAAATGCTGCAAAGCTCAAATCGTGATTCAATTCGGTTAAATTCAATAGCTAATTATGCTGGTTTTGATACTTATCTTGGTCGCAGTGATATTCCGGTAACTCGAACCGATTATCCAGACTCCGAGGCGGCTCAATTTGGTTGGGATTATGAGATGTTAATGAAAACATTGTCGTTAGCGAATCAACAATCTAAACCATTTTTGAGTTTTTCTTTCACCGGCACTATGCATATGCCCTATGTCGAACCACCTAAGCAGTGGCAAATTCATCGTCATGGTCAGAATCGGATGGATGATTTCCTCAATACCGTGCGCTATACCGATCAATCATTGCAGGAGTTTTTTACGCTTGCTGAAAAACAGCCGTGGTTCAACCAAACTACCTTTATGATTATGGCAGATCATACTTTGTTCAATGCTGGGGCGAGCTTAAAAAAATCATTTCACATTCCTTTATTTATCTATCGACCCGGTCAAAATATCACTCCGGCGCGGCATAAAATGATGGCTAGTCAACTCGACATCTTGCCGACAGTGATGGATTTATTAGGCTTTGATGATTCATTTAGTTCGATGGGGCAATCTTTATACCGCACTAAGGAAGATTACAGCATTATCGTTAAAGGCAATTTGTTTGGTGCTTTCACTAAAGATGGTAATTTTTTAACGGCGGGCGAGCAAGTGGTGCATAAGGAAGGTGCTACTGAATTTGTTGAACAGGAAATTCCAACCCTAGAAAAACAGCTGAAGTATAAATTTCAAAAGGCCCAGCGATTAATTCTAGATAATCAATGGACCATACCCAAGCAATAGATATCACCGTTAAGCCCTAGCATGTAAGCTAGGGCTTCTCTAACAAAAGGAATAAAAGGGACACCCACAAAATTTAGCCATTTAGCAGTCTAAAATTTATGGGTGTCCTATATTTCTTCTTAGTAAAGCAACGTTAACCCTGTTACAAGGCTAGGCGCTAGTTATAAGCAGTTGGCAGGTACGTACTGGTCAAATGATCAAACGGTAAGCATGGTCTTTGCTGACGATGGCGTTATATCAGGCAGTGATAATGGAAAAAATTCTGTATCGGTAATGTTATATAAATAAAGGTCGCGAACAGGGCGGTTTTAAATCTACCGCCATTGTGTCGCCACTTCTTTATTTATCTATAATTATAGAATTAAAAAAGCCCCGCGAATCATAGATTAGCGAGGCTTTTTAGGGTCTTGGTAAGGCCATAATGTGGCGGCGACATCTGAACTAGCCGTTTAATCAATTGATTAATATACCTATGACGTTTTTATGCAGCGATTGGTGTTACCTCTAGTGTTACCAAAGCTAAAGTCGATAGGGTAAATAAAGATAAAAAATCGCTTTAAAACACGTAAAAACTATGTTTGTGGCTTAGATTTTGTATGGTAATACATGTGTAAATGAAAATTAAATGATGCGATGGTTATTTAATTTCCATCTGACCCAATAATTATTATAACGATTCAAGAGCAGCTTTTTCATTAGTTAGTACCCCATCATCTAAAGTTAGAATTAGAGGTCTAATAAGGTCTCATTAGTACGTGTACTCATAGTGAACTAGCTCTATATGTTACCTAAGATACGAATTATCCACTTGGTATGTTTTCTAAAGCTTTAATCCGTTCGCTTTGTTCAACACTACATAAAAATAGACTATGTTTGACTGCAAAAGACGATGCATTTTTTATTTTTTTATTTTTCAGCATCGACTTAGCAACATAGGTTGGTTTTAAACGTTTATAAACATCAAACCACCATATATTACTATGCTTTTTAATGATCATATTTTTAATTGTATCGAAACGTTCTTTGCTGTTGGCACCCTCCAACATGACTAATGTGCTAGCCCACACCATTTTTCTATGAACACTTAATGGCTTGAAATTTCTAGCTGATAGTTCTTTACAAACTTTAGGGTTTAAGAGTAATGTGCCGTCAGTTATTTTTCGTTCAATCCATCTAGGTTCCGCGATATTAAAAATATTTTCTCTACTTTCTTTAGGGACAACCTGAACAATAACTCCCCACTTAGTAAGATCATCGGTATTAGATAAATGTTCAATAATACTTTTATACTCATTACATAATTGTTCTATAATTTCTATATATTTCATAAAGGAATGATGTCTATTTATTGAAAAACCACATTCTATGTGATTACTTAACCCATTTTTCGGAGGTTAGCATCAGCACTCAATAACTTTAAATTTGTTTTATTGCGATGATAACTTATCCATGATGTTTTAAGCTTTAAGTCTTTAAGTTTACCTCTTTGATCTGAATCTTGAGGGGTAGGATTTTCAAGTTCTACAGACTTATAGGTATTATTACCTAAAATAAGAAATTCGTTCAATAACTCATCAAAAGTCGGTTCTACATATGATACATGACTATTCTTAAAATCAAGTGATATGTTTAAGACCGGGCAACGAGCTCCTTCATTAATAGCTTTCACCTTAAATTCCGTTATAGTCCCTTTGACTGCTCGACGGAATGCCATAGATACTGTAGATTTTACCGTGGCTGGGCGGACACAATGGACCCAGCTAATGTCAGTTTTAGTGCCATCTATTCTGTGAATATATAGACATCTATTATTATTGAAATCTCTTTCTACTTGAATATGCTTTATACCGACACCAATTTTTTTACCGTGGCCATCATGGAGCTTAAAAAGTGCTTCAAAAAACAATCTATCTGCTTGTTTTAGTATTTCACTGGTTTTATAGGCATTAATTCTTCTACGAATTTCATCCGTCGCTGCTTTTTTTGTTTTAAATTGAAAAGAACCAAATATAATTACTCTTGCCACAAGCCTCTCCTTGAGTGTAATAGAAATGATCTACAACTAGATTGTTATATATTTATGTATCTCAAATTGCATCAGATCATCTTGTTTTAATAAATAAGATTTAAACTCTGCATTAGCTTTTACATGACCTAAGTCGTCAATTTCAATATTTTGGAGTTGATTATCCCCCTCAAGTTTGTAAATCAACGAGCCACTTAAGCCTAACTTTGTAAACTCAGTATTTCTTTTAATAGTAGTACCGTAAATAAACTTGTTATACTCATCTTCATTAATTAATTCTAATTCTTTAAGAAGTGATACGTATTGATTTAATGTATATGAAACAAAGTCACTCTCGATCTTAAGCTTTACTAATGCAAGATTAACTAATTCTTTTTGACTTTTACTACTTAAATCCAAATAAGCCAAACTACCATAATAGACTGAATTTTCGGTACTTTTAGGTATTTCACCATAAGACGTACCAATGTAAAATTCTTTTCCACTTTGTTGGTTTTTAATCGAATGAAAATACTTAACGATACTATTTATATGTTCTTTCAATGTAAGCATATGCGTGTTCTTCACAAAAGCATTGTAAAAATTTCTAGCTTTTTCATTTTTTAATCTTGCAAAGGATAAATTTAAAAATTCATTATCTAAATCTTCAATAAAGACATGATAAACTTTAGTAATCACATCAATTTCAGACCAGTTATACTGCGTAATTAATTTATCTCTCCTCTCACTAATTATTTCGATTACAGCATCTGGATTTCGATACTCTGCAAACAAACCTGCTTCAATGAATGCTGCTCTTAATCGGTTTTCAGGGAGATGGCCAATAGTCACTAAGAAATCTTCTCTGTCTCTAATCTCAAGAGCTTTCCCTAGTGTATTTTCTTCTTTGATCCTACTCTCAATGTTTTTGGTTTTTTCTATAAAATCCAGATGTTTTTCAAAGTCATAAGATAGCAGTGTAGGGTTTTTTATTTCGTCAGGAAAGAAGCTAGATTTTAGTAATTCAATTTTCTTACTCATATTACTATTTTTACGATTAAAGTATTCAGTATTCACAAAGTGTACTTTAGGAATTAGTTTATTCAATGAATGAGATGAGCCGCTAAAAACATCATTCAGTCTATTTACTCGGCCAATCAGATTCGTCAGTCCCTTACCTCCTAATGAATATGTATTCATTATATATAAGTTATCGACTGGCAAGTTTACCCCTTCTAAAATTACCGAATTCGCGACTATGAAGGTTAGTTCATCAATCGTTTTAAATTTGTATTCTAAATATTCTTTTACTAAGTCGGGTAATTTACCATGTAGATATAAAATACCTTTTTTAACATAATCTACGCAGTAAAATTCATCGTGTACATTTTTGGATAATATGTCAGATAATGATCGAAGCTTTTCATTTTCTGTATAATTTAATTCTTTAGAAAGTTTATATGTTAACTGTTCGACTTTTCTGGGGGTTCTCAAATATAAGAAGTTTTTATTACATTGATTTTTAATTATATAATCTATAAATGTGTCATGTTCATCCAGTGGGTAGAAGTCATTTAAAAATCTATTATATAAGTAACTAAACCCATTCAATCGGTATTCAAAAATATCGGGTGCTTTAATATTTAACTCGATTTTTCTTTCAAATATATTTTGATCATTGTCAGTTTGTAAATTTTTACTATCAGTGATCAATGGTGAAAAGTAGAATACCTTAGACTGTGAATTTCTAATTCTATTTTTTCTAATTAAACGACTTAAGAGAATACTTCTATGGGATTTTCCAAAAATATTGTGCGCTTCATCGATTATTAGAACATCAAAAAATACCGTGTTATCTTTCAATAAACGAAGTGCTCGTTCTTGTGTAAACACTGCAATGAACTCATCCTCATTATCATACATTTCATCGTGGAAAATGATTTTTTTATTTTTAAAAGCATCACTAACCATCCGATAAGTTTGTGTAAGAAGTGACTTCGTGGGTACGATAATCGCAATTTTGTTAGTCTTTAGGTTTTCAATAATATCTATAATGAGTGAGCTTTTACCAAATGATGTTGGTGCAACATAAGAATTGTCTTGCTCCTCACTAGAGATCATTTCTTTTCTGAATTTATTTTGTTCGAAAGTCTCAGTAATATTTTTATATTTAAATCTTTCAAGCTGGTTATCAATCAAGAAGGATTGTAAATTTTCTTGTGAGATAAGTTCATTATCTAGTATGTACTTTGATATTGGGTAGAAACCAAAACTAGTACTTAAATCAAATAAAGGGTTGTAGTCGCCAGTTTTAATACTATATTTTAAGATAATAAAGTAACTAAACTCAAAGTTAGTACTTTTCCTTTTGTCTCTAGAATATTCTTTTAAAAAGATAATTGCACAACTTAAAATATATGAATATTCGTAAGAAGATAGTTGCTCTCCTTTTGTAAGCTTCATGAATAACATTACAAAATATTTATCTTTACCTAACCATGTAAAACTAATTGATGTACTCATTATGGAAGCTCCAAGTATTCAATAAACTTATCGCTACTATTCTTAGTTATGCAGATTATTCTTGTCGTTTTTGCTTTAATACCAGTTAGAGAGTTTATATCAATATTTAATATTTTTTTCGAAAAATCATCGTCCCAAACACCATCTAAGAAGATAGTCGAACATGGAATAATATTAAATTGATCTACTGCTCTAAATTTACCTGAATCGAATAAATCAGAAAGGTTTTTTATTTTTTTCCTAATAGTCCCCTTACATTGCACATCTATATGACTTGCATGGTTATAAGCATTTCTCCATGGATTGTTTTTACTCTTTTTACCAGTACCTTCTACATTGCTTTTAACATCATTATAAGCTTCTTTAATCTTAGATTTATGGCTTATATTTTTAGTTGAAGATTTCCCTGATTTACTTTCGACGATATATTCTTCATCACCTTTAGAGAAATAACCATCAAATCCTTTTTTAATAGACCCTTCTTCAAGATTAAAAAATAAAAACTCTTGTTTAAAACCATTGTCGTTCAAATATAAGTGCACAAAAAACTCTGCAATAGCTCCTAAAACTGTACGTTCATCTTTTGTCGCCAGAAATTTAAGAAAACTCTGTTTAACTTGAATTACTGTACTGCCAGATTCACCTTCACAAACCTCCACAATTAAACTATCCAACAGTTTAATTCCATCATAAGATAATGATTTCAAATCAATTACATGTAGTTCTATATCATCTGAAACTCTTTTAACTACAGTTTGTAACATATCAATTCCATTTGTCATTCTTATATCATTTAATTTAATCACATTCAGTATGCTATCAGCTTGATTTAAAATAAGATATAAACAAATTTAAGTAAATTAATCACTTAATATCGTGTCCGATTTTTAGGCTCCACTTCTAAGTATGAATAAGCTATTACTATCATTAGACACTAAATGAAAGACAGTACAGCCTGTGCGCCGAGCTAAATCGGTAGAAGATTGGAGGTGGAGTCCTCTGCTTGGTAGGGCCTAGCAAGCAGCCAAGGCCAAGAATCATGGGCTTATAAAATAATTAGGGTCAGATGAAAATTAAATAGCCATAGTTTGATTCTCATCTGTCCATGTATCACCCATAAAAAACTTAATCCCAAAACCAACATTGGTACGATTATTTGTAAGGCGTATATGGACTCCACGTATTTTACAACTAATAATTTCACATAAAACAGAATAAGATGCGGTCGTATATACGGCTTTTTATTGAGAGAGCTACCCTCTAGCCAATGATGTTTTCGCACCTATTATCCTTTTCGCTATGGCAGCCTTTGATGGCTTTCGCCTTAGACAGGTTTTAATAGGTTGGTCTTACCGTTTATGCTATATCATTACTGTAAAATTCTTTTGTTTTCTGTGTCTTAGTTTTTAATTAGTAATTGTTGCTCATATTGATTTTCATACCTTAACATTGCCCAGGCTGTTCTAACTGTTTTGTTAGCCAGCGCAATGCATGTTCGCTTGATACCAACTCGTTGTAACAACTGGATCAACCATTTCTGCTTAGCTGTTTTCGGTTCTTCTGGTAACTTTGTCACTATGGATATCGCCCCTTGATATAAAGCGGCCCTTAATTCTTTGATCCCACCTTTTTTATCTATCCCCATCATAAATACTTTGCCACCCGAGCTGTGTTGTTTCGGTGTTAATCCTACAAACGCAGATGCTTCCCTACCATTTTTAAACTGTTTGCCATTACCGAGAGTAGAATAAAGCATACCAGCACATACCTCGGCAACACCCTCTAATGCCATCAATGATTTGCAAGGTTCTAGTTGGCGTACTAATGCATTTTTAGCCTTTTCTTGTATGGTGAACTCTTCTTTTAAACTCTGATAATGCGCCCATAAGTGATGTAACGTCGATAACAAGTTTGCAGGAAGCGGATGCTGCTCATCTAGCGTTTCCATGACTACTTTTCGCAACCCTGCGGCACCTTTAGCACTGACGATGCCATATTCATATAGCATCGCTCTAATGTGGTTGCCTAGTGATGTAACATTCCTTGAAAGATAAACACGGCTTGCTTCTAGTGATTGCAGAATCTGCTGTTCTTCATTTTTAGGCTACTGTACTTTAAGCCGACTTGCATTGCTGCATTTGCTATAGCGAGCGCATCATTAGCATCTGTCTTTTGACCTTGAAGAAATCCTTTTACCTTCTTGGGACTGATAATACGAACATCATGATTGAATTTTTCTGCAAATCGGCCCCAGTAATGGCTACTACCACAGCCTTCAATACCAATGACAGCAGGGTGTGACTTGGCTAATATCTCTTTTAGTTTTTGACGACTGACGACCTTATTACTCATTAATTCACCGTCTTTACTAATCACACAAACTTGAAAGACATTTTTAGCTAAATCAATGCCGATAATATTAGACTTTAACATAGTAGATCTCCTCGATAGTTGATTCAGACTATCCTGCTGTGGGAGTGGAGTCCATACATCGCTATGTACTCAAGCAACCGATATGCGAAAATCATTCAATGGCTTAAGTGCAATGGTTAAATCAGTGATGCAGCAAAACTCAATCAGCGGAGACAGGTTCGTGTCATTCGCCTGCGAACGATCGTTGCGCGTATACTTAGATAACCCCGCTGTGCCAATGGATACTAATGCGCTAGAGCGTGGGCTGCGTGTCATCCCGATGGGCAAAAAAAAATTGGATGTTCTGTTGGACGGAAGTGGGTGCTAAATATGTTGGCATCATCCAAAGCTTTATCGTGACATGTAAAATGCAGGATATTAATCCTTACGTTTACTTGGTTGACGTACTGCAGCGCGTTGCGAACCCCGCTAAAGATGTTCATGAATTAACCCCAAGGTTATGGAGAGACAAGTTCGGGCAAAATCCTTTGATCTCAGATCTAGCCGATTAGGGAAAGAACGGCCTAGAATGACCACTTACCTTATAACGTGGCGAATGTCGGATTGATATAACAAAATGCGATAAAAACTCGTTTTATATATTCTTACGTCTTAGGTTCTGCGGTAAATAACTGCGGGTTTACTCGGGCGCTAACAGCTACGAAGTGCATAGCGAAGAGTGCGGTAACCAGGCGGCACAGCTACTCCAGCGCTGCAAGCTGAGAGAGCAATGCCTGAATATTCCGTTGGTATTACATTCTGATAATGGTGCGCCAATGAAAGCGCAAACAATGAAGGCGAAAATGGAAGAGCTAGGTGTCCAGGCATCATATAGTCGACCACGAGTTAGTGATGATAATCCTTACTCGGAAGCGTTATTTAGAACCTTGAAATATCGACCAAACTGGCCTTCTTCAGGCTTTGCTAGCTTAGAAAGTGCAAGGGATATATATGGACGCTCCCCCAGTGTCAAGGCATAACCCTAACTTTGTGTCGCGCTAGCGGCACTATTTTCTATTATTTCAATGTCTAAATCGTTGCTAAAGCACGTCTAAAAAGTAATCAGTACTGACATATATACAGGCTCAAAATAGAAATGTATCTATCATTTCTGGCCTTTAATGAATTCCGTACCTAATAACCGGTAACAGGCATTCGGATTGAGTATCCTTGCCCCAAGCTGGTTTTTATTAGGTAGGTTAGACCTTTTGCTTCATTAACTATTTACTGACATTGGTTGGCACTTTATTTGGCGTTATCCCGAACTTCGCCATCCACAACAGGCGAGCAGACTCTTAGTCTTTGTCCCAAACGGATTTGAGCAAAGTCGGGATAACAAAATGAGTTTCATATTAACAACCCTCAGCTAATTGTGGGGCTTGCTGTGGGGTATATAACTCTTGGCGTTGCAATAAGATCCAGATTAACCGCGCAAGTCTATGCGCCATCGCAACAACTGTCTGGTTGAAGCTTTTTCTCTCTCGCAATTGTGTTGCCCAAACATTTAGCCTATCTGTTTTCTTTTGAGCGTGGCAGACAACCGTTCGTGCGCCATGGATGAGTTGTTTTCGTAAATATCTATCACCTCGTTTAGTGATCCCTCCCATCCTACTATTGTTGCCAGATGCGTACTGTTGCGGTGTTAAGCCGAGCCAAACAGCGAACTCTCTCGGACTATGAAATGCTTGCCCTTTGTCGATGGCGGCAAGAATAGCCGATGCGTTAATAAAGCCAATACCAGGGATACTAAGCAGTATTTTTCCGTTTGGACACAGATCTATGAATTGATGTAATTCTTTCTCTAGCACTAATATGCGTTTAAGAATCGTTTGATATTCGTCAAGCATATTACTCATCATCGTCCTTAATCGTTCACTATGCTTTTCATCGGCGACAAACCATTTTAGCCCTGCTAAAAACTCAGCTTTTCCGGGCATGAAAATAACACCAAACTCACTGAGTAAGCCTCTTGTTTGGTTACTAATCGCCGTCTTTTGTTTTATCAGTCGCTCTCTAATACGGTGCAAGCAGCCTATCTCTTGCTGGTGAGTCGTTTTAATCGGCACAAAACGAATGTAAGGCCGCTGGCTAGCCTCGGCAATAGCGAACGCATCGTTACGGTCGTTCTTATTTCCCCGAACGAAAGGCTTAACGTGTTGCGCGGGAATAAGATTCACGTCATGGCCTAATTTAACAAGCTCTCGTGCCCAATAATTAGAGGAGTAACATGCCTCCATAAAAACGCGGGTGGCAGGTTGTTTCGCCATAAATTTAAGAAAGGTTCTACGTGACAGTTTGTCATTAAATAATGGAGTTAAATGCTTGTTCACTCCGCAGACCTGAAAAACACTCTTTGCCAAATCGATAGCAATTAATTTACACTTCATAATGGATGCTCCGCTAATTAACTAAGACTCCAATCTAGTTTGACGCACTGACGCCGGTTTAGCGAGCGCCCATCTCATCAGGCTACATAACTTTGTTGATTGGTATAACAATAAGCATCGCCACAGTAAGCTTAACTTTGTGACCCCAGCTCAACGTCACCGTGGTGAAGATAAAGTAATTTTAGCTAAGCGAAAGGTCGTCATGGAGCAAGCTAAGAAAGCAAACGAGATCAGTTGGGCAGAAGATGTCAGAAACTGCGAAGTTGAAGGACCAGTGTCACTTAATCCTGAAAAGGAAAATGTAAAAGAACAGCAGAATAAGGCTGCATAGAAATATTGGCTAAATGGTGACAACCACCTTGAAAAATACCGACTCCACCGATGCCAAATAAATATCTAAAGCTGGCGGAATCATGTGGCTAATCAGGTACCCTTATGATTTTTAGACACTGGATTTGATTCGTGCACTAATATAGAACGGCTGAATTTTCAACTAATCTTCTTTTTTCTCGATTAGGTCCATTAACTTCGTAAACCTCAATACCATTTCAAGAAAATATTCAAATAGACCAGTAGCATACGTACCAGTACCCACCCTTAACCTACATAAGCTATGATGCCGCAAACTCACGTTTAGTTAAACAATGCTTTAGGCCTATTAAGCGGAAATAAAACGTAAGTACTGACGATTGCGACATGCTTAAATAATAATTAAGCTCTTGCAACTTAAATTTATTTTGAAGCTTTAAAGTTACAGGGAGGTAACGTGATCATCTCAACATGTACAATAAATACACTACAAAAAATCACCCTGTTTAATGAGTTTATGTGGAGCAGCTACAATTTGCTCGATGGCTATTTTAGCTACTCCAATTATGAAATTGAATATCTAGATAACATCTCAAATACACCATCTCAATTTGAAATTAAAATAAACCTAAATAGCTCATATATCATCAAGATTGTTTCGTTCAATCGTGAAAGTAGATCTCTATGCTTCAGAGCCTTTAAAATGGGAAAAACCATTAGCATAGAACAAAATAAGGATGTTTTTAACGATCTAATTGATTTTTTCACGTACAAATTCGGTGTTTCTAGAGTATATACGTACATATTTCCGACGGAAGTAGAAAACCTTGGAATTATAAGTAAACAAATGGAACTTGAAGCAATCCTTGAAGAGCAAGTCTTTTTTAATGGAAAGTATATCGAACTGCAAGTTTATGGATACAATTTTAGGTGAAATATGGAATTCAATGGACTTTTTATAAAATTACGAAAGATAGAACCAGAAGATATAGATTTAGTTGTGATCTGGTTGAATTCTGATGAGTTTAAGAAAAATTTATATTCAATACGAACTAGTACCGAAAGTAGTTGTAGTGACGTGGTAGTTGGCTTTATTAAAGAAAACGCTGATGACTTTAAGACGAATAAATATTTAATAATAGAAAGTAAAAGTAGTGGTAAAGCAATTGGACTCGTGTTTGTCAACAACATTGATTGGAAAAATAGGAATGCTGAATATAATTATATTATTGGGGATGAATCAAACCGTAATGGCGTATATGGCGGTGACACCGCTATATCTGTGTGTTACTACCTATTTAATCACTTAAATTTGAATAAAATTATTGGCTACACATATGAATTTAATAAGAAAGCACAACGAATAAACAACTATGGTTCCAAGCTTGAAGGAGTTTTAAAACAACATCACAGATACGGTGGACAATATATTGATGTTTTTATAAATGGTTTAACAAGGACTAATTTTGAATTATTTTTATCTCAACATAAAAATAGCTTGCTAAGGAAGCATTATAACCGTGGAATTTTTAAGTAACACTTATCCTGTCTTACTAATATTAGGGCTGATGATCGTTCGTGTTTTTTTTATTAAAACAAATCGAAACGGGTACTTGATCGACGGGATAGTTATTGTATTCGGATTCGAACTCGCTATTCAGTCTGTTATTTATACAGATTTTTATTGGTACCAGCTGCTTCTATTTCCATTATTAGGCATATTCGTTTTTATAATGTCAACGATAATAAGCTCTGATCTTTTGTTAACTAAAGCGGCGTTAGTTCGCAATCTAAAAATAATTGATTTTGAATTTATTAAAATTGTAGGGCTACACATTGCAACGGCTCTACATGAAGAAATTATTTGGCGAGGGGTGTTTCTAGTGGCTCTTGTGAATGTTACTAACAGTATTATCGCAATCACAGTTAACTGTATATTGTTTACGTGCTGGCATCGAGCTCAACTGCGAAGTCGAAGGCATGCTCTTGAGTTTTTAATTTTTTCAGGTTTTATTTGTTATTTATTTTTAGTTTTTAACAGCTTACTTCTAGTTGTGTCGCTCCATTTTTTTAGGAATATTATGATTGAAATTGTAAATTACAGGTCAAAAAAATGAGAATATTATCGGTACTACTATTCGTTATAAGTGTTGCAGTATATGCAAACTATAATTGGAGGCAAGAGAAAACCACACCTTCAATAGATGATAGTCACATAGTTCAGCTAGGCAATATAAAAGTTACCAATACAATAACGGGTGTTTTTGAAAGCAATAGTGAATTTGATGTTAGAAGCAATATAACAGCACAGGTTTTAAAAGTTTTGGTGAATGAAGGTGATTTTGTCATCAAAGGACAGCCATTGTTTGAAATGGACTGCCAGAATGTTTCATTGAAAATTGACGATGTGGAAATATCTATCCAACGAGTAATTAACTCGCTAAGACACTTTAACAAACAAAAAACAGCCGCAATAAGTATACATCATGTTGGCGGAAGAGCATTGAAGGAGATTGGTGATTTTGATTATAAAATCACTGAGCTAGAATTTGATTACAAACGGTTAAAAAATGAATTAAAGCAAAACAATTTAACTAAAGAGAGCTGTTTAATCAGCAGTCAACTGCAAGGGCTGGTAACCAAGGTTAAATTTAGAACCGGACAACTAACCAATAAAGGTGAAAGCATTGCGAAAATCATTGATATCGACGACAAAACACTCACTTCTTATGTTAATGAATTTGATGTTCAAAAATACCGCGTGAACCAGCCCATTGAGGTCTTTATGGGGGAGTATTCTTCACGTGGTTATAAAGGACGTGTATCCGAAATTCATCAAGTTGTTGAAAAACGGAACGGTTCAAATTTAGTAAAGGTAGAATTTACGGTTGAAAAAATGAATAACGTTAAAATAGGACAGCAAGTAATTATCAATGTTGAAACTCTATATTTTGAAAATGTTCTTATCATCCCCCGTCGATTTTTAGTTATCAGTGAAAATGACGTATTTGTAAATTCTCGCTCTAATGGAACATTAAAACAACTAAGAATCAGGCCAGTGGGAGGCGATTATTTAAATATAGGTATACGAGAAGGGCTCGCTGAAGGAACTGAAATTGTAAATGTAAATCGTAGTGCTAGATTGGTCGAATTATGATCATACTAGATAACGTTCACAAAAATTATCACTGCAATGGTGAAAATCTAGCTGTTGTAAAAAGTGCAAATATGCATATTAAACAAGGTGAATTGGTTAGCGTTGTCGGGCGGTCTGGTTCAGGGAAATCTACGCTATTAAATCTGATTGGCTGCTTAGATACTGTATCGACAGGGAGTATTATAATTAATAAGACTGATGTCGCTAACATGGATGGTAATGAGATGGCTGAGCTAAGAAGTCAGCAAATAGGTTTCGTGTTTCAAGCTTTTAATTTGATTGCACGTAGTAATGCCATTAAAAATGTCGAAATCCCAATGATTTATCAGGGCATTAAAGCAAGTGAACGAGTTCGTCGAGCCGAACGTATTTTAGAAAAATTAAATATGCTCGATAGGAAATATCACTATCCCAATCAATTATCAGGCGGACAACAACAAAGAGTAGCAATCGCAAGAGCACTTGTTAATGAGCCAAATTTGATACTAGCTGACGAGCCAACTGGGGCTCTTGATGTTAAAAATGCTCGAGACATAATGGCTGTTTTTCGTAGTTTGGCAAATGAAAACAAAACCGTTGTGATCGTAACTCATGACCAAGAAATAGCAAAAATGTCCGATCGTGTGTTTACAATGATTGACGGCAATCTGGTAGAGGAATAGATGATTATTTATTTCAAACTTACTGCGATCTTTATGACGTCATTAGAGGCGTTAAAGGAAAATAGACTACGAACCTTACTCAGCTTATCGGGAATAATGATTGGTATAGCTTCAATAGTTTTAGTCATCAGTATTAATGATTCGGGGCGAGCCGTTATATTTAAAGAATTGGAGACTTTTGGACTACGTTCTGTGTGGATCTCAAGAGATATGGGCGACTATTATGACAACAAATCAAATTTTGTAAGAGGCAGTGGTTTATTTGATGATGATTATCAATATATAAAAGAAAACTGCTGTATGAGCTTACTAAACATATCACCTATAGTGAATCTGAGAGCCAACGGGAAAATACAAATTATAGGAAAAGATATTCGTGCAAATGTTACTGGCGTTAATGAGCGATTTGATAAAATCAATAATGAAAAATTGATCGCTGGAAGGTTTCTATCAATAGATGATGTTAAGAACGACAGGTTTGTAGTAGTCATTAGTCAAGAAATTGCTTCAATGCTATCTCAGGCCGAAATAGACAATGTATTAGGCGCAAGAATCAAGATTCTATCTAATTGGTTTCATATTGTAGGGGTGCTAGGAAACAAAAGTAGAGATTTCATTTCTAGTATTGGAGCTAATAAAGAAAGCGCTAATATGAGGATATTAGCACCGTACACTACAATTCAAAAAATTAACGGAAATATTAGAGAAATAAGCTACTTTCAGGGGGAAGCTAAGAGTATTTCACATGCGCCTAAAGCAGTTAAGGAGATTAAGGAATATTTGAATTACAAATATAAAGGGATCTATAAATATAACGGAGAAACAATGGTTGCATACATAAAAACGGCTAATAACATTTTAAAAAATATTTCGCTAGTAGGGTTTGTTACTGCTTTAGTTTCACTAGTTGTCGGTGGCCTAGCTGTTTTGAATGTTATGTTTATGTCCGTAGTCGAACGAACCCGTGAAATTGGCGTTCGAAAGTCCGTTGGCGCGAAAAATAGAGATATTCTAAGTCAGTTTGTATCAGAAGCGATTTTAATCACTTCAATTGGTGGAGTCCTTGGAATAACGTTGGCTTATTCTATTATTAGTACAATTGTTTTCTTATTTCAATTTGATATTTCCGTTTCGTCAGTAGGTGTGTTAGTGGCTTTAATCAGCACTGTGACAATAGGTCTATTATCTGGTTTATATCCAGCAATTAAAGCTGCAAACCTCAAACCTGTGGAGGCGCTTCGTTATGGTTAAATTGATTACGAATCTATTTGTTGTTTTGCTGCTGTCAAAGTATTCATTTGCATTTGAAACAAATCAAAAAATTAGTGGCGGGGGTGCTTTAATCGACCTACATGGATTAATAGAGCTGGTATTGATTGATAGTTATGATCTTAAAAAAGGAGAATTAGATCTACAAATTTTAAGACAGAATGTAAAAAGGCAGCTCAGTGAGTTCTATCCTAGAGTAGATCTTCGGATAGGAGCCAATAATATAAAAAAATTCGGCTCTATTCCAGGAATTGATTCTGTTCTTTTACAAGGAAAGGATGATATCAATACATCTGAAGCTACAGTGGCTTTATCACTTAATTTGTATCGAGGTGGTTACAATATTAATTCTTACAGAGCCGCACTATTAGAGCAAAAATTTGGGCCCATTAGCATTGAAAAGATGAGGTTTAATGTTGCAAGGGAAGTTCTTCAACTATACCACAACTTAAAGATTTCAATTTTGAATCGCAAAAAGTCGACTCTGGAACTGAATGTCGAAAAAAATTATCTTGCCATGCAAGAGATAGTTTTTAATGAAGGCCAAATTACTAAAGTTGAACTAAGTCAACAAAAAGACAAAGTTGATGAACTTAAGCGAAAAGAATCATATTTCACATATGAGGCACAGTCCTATAACAATATTCTACTTGGGTTGATTGGCCGTGATGAAAAGGCACTAAGCAAAAAAATTAGCGTCAAATTAATTAATGAAAAATATGTAGAGGTATTTAAAATATTAAACTTTAATATTGTAGAAAATTATGATCTCTTAGGAATGGAACAGAAATACAAACTGTCAAAATTTGATATAGAAAAAATTAAAAGTAAGTATTTACCTAAAATTGACCTCAGTTCGCTATATGTATATTCGGCTTTTAGCGATAAGAGTGTGACTTCAGCTTTTAATGATTTAGAGAAGGATAAAAGCTTAATAGGTATTACATTGTCATGGAACATCTTCGAAGGATTTGCCACAAATAAAGACTATAAGATTGCCAAGTATAAAAGTAGAAAGTTGAAATTAGACATACTCAATAAAAAAAGAAATCTAATCAATGAAAAAATTGAAATAGAACTTAATATCAATAAATTTAAGGATGAAATTGACAGCTTGCAAGGACAAATCCTGCAGGTACAACATGGCATGGTGATCTCACAAGAAGAATTTAACAATGGGCAAACAGATAGATTCACCCTTGATAGTTATAAGAGCAAGATAAAAATATTAGAAGTGGAAATTAAAATTAAATTTGACAAATTGAACCTATTGAAGGTTGATTTGTTTGGACTTGGTCAAGGAGTTAGCTAGGATGAAACTTAACCTAACAACACAATGTTTTAACACGAACAAAAAATTTTTCTCAGTAACAAAGTGTTTTAAAAAACAGTTAGTAGTTTTATTTCTCCTGTCGATATTATCGGTAACGATGTATCTGCCGGCACCTTATGTTATTCAGCAAATTATAGATAACCTAAAAGATTACAGTTTTACTAAACAAGAACTTTATATACAAGGGGGAGGGTTATTATTATTAATGTTGATTTCGCTTGCGTTTACTTATTATACGGCTATTTATACTATTAAATTTAGACGTAATTATAACGCTAACATTAAGAATAAGATCTACGATACCGTATTAAACGCGGATTACGCTACGGTCAATAAAATGTCTGAAACTGATATTCAAGCGAGAGCCACTTCAGATGTAAGTAAAATATCGTATCTAACCCCAATTGGTTTAAATAATTTTGTGGTCGAAACAATTAAATTAATTCTTTTAGGTTCTATCTTACTTTTTACCAATATTGAATTATCGGTGCTGTTGATTATTATGATCCCAGTATCCTATGTTGTATTTCGAATAGTGAGTACCACTCTTTATACTCTTTCCCGACGAACTCACGAAACATTTTCTGACTATAATTCTAAAATATTAGAAACATTCCTGAGTATCAAAGAGTGTCAAATCGACGCATCTTATGATTATCATTCAAAAAAAATTCAAGAAAGCATTGATCAAAGCGAAGATGCAGCGATGAATTTCTCAATGACTAATCGCAAGGTTCAAAGTTTGATGGGAATTATTCCTTTAGTCATTACCGTAACTGTTTGGTGCGTTGGCGGGAGCCATATTATTGATAAAGTTATGTCAGTTGGAGAAATCATAAGTTACATGATTTATCTTTCAATGTTTTATGGTCCTGTAAATTATGTTTACAGCTTCATGATAAACGTACAGATTGATATATCCGCTATTGAACGTGTCGAGCAAGTATTAACACTCCCACAAAACAGTAGAAATACTGGACATGTTTTACAAAAATTCGAAAATACAATCGATATTGAAGACGTTTGCTTCTCTTATGACTTAATTCAGATTCTAAAAAAAGTAAGTTTCCGTATCCATAAAGGCGAAAAAATATGTGTTATAGGAAAGAATGGCTGCGGTAAAACTACGTTGTTGAATATACTACTTGGCCTCGTTAAGCCTGACTCTGGATGCGTAAGAGTTAATAACAAAGATCTCATGCTCTGTAACATGGATAGTTATCGGAAATTGATAGGATATGTTCCTCAAAATATTTTTATCTACAGAGACACCCTCATCAATAATATAACGCTAGGCAAAGACTATCCAGAAGGCTTGTTCGAAAAAATTATACAACAAGTGGGGCTAGACGATCTTTATAGCAAAGCTAAGAAGGATAGTTCTTTACTAATTAATGAAAGCGTAATATCAGGAGGAATGAAACAAAAAATTGGGATTGCTCGTGCATTGATTAAAGATCCTCATTTGTTGATTATGGATGAACCAACTAATCATCTCGATGAAAATACGTTAAAACAGATTAAGAGAGTCATAGAGCAAAACTCCGACTTATCGATAATATATATTTCGCATAATGTAGCACTACAGGCAATTGCCAATCGGTGTTTAGTGTTAAATAACGGAGAGCTGATCAATGAATAATAGGAAAGTAGTCGTGACTGCAGTCAACGCATGTTGCTCCCTAGGAACTGAAATATCTGAAGTTTGGGATAAACTTAAAAATGCTAAAAGTGGCGTTAACGCGATAACAAAAATTGACGTCGATAAACTTAACACAAAAATAGGAGCTCAGATGCCTGACTCTTATAAGAGTTGTTTGCAATTACAAAAAAAAGAGTCACTTTGTAAGAACGCTGAATTAGCTGTTTTATGTACGCAAGGTTTACTAGCGCAGTCTAATAGTAGGGATATATTAAGCTATTATAACAATATAGGATTAGTGCTTGGCTCTGGCTTGGGGGGATTATACTTCTCTGAAGAAAGCCTAAAAAAAGTATTTGAATTCCCCAATAAACGTGTTCATCCACTAACCGTGCCTTTTGTTGACCCTAACGGAATTATTAGCGCCATAAGTAGGCAGTGGGGTATTCACGGCCATCAATTTACGATAAGTACAGCTTGTTCTTCTGGGGCAAACGCAATAGGTACAGCATTAGATTTAATTCGAAATGGGCGATTAGACTGCGTCATAACTGGCGGCGTTGAACACACTTTTAGCCCGTTACTTTATGCCGGATTCGATCAATTGCGAGCGATGTCACGTAATAACAATGCCCCTCATATTGCCTGCCAACCTTTTTCAAAAGATAGAGATGGTTTTGTTATGGGTGAAGGGGCCGCTATGCTAATTTTAGAAAGCGAAGAACGCGCAATCGCAAGAGGAGCAACAATACTAGCGGAACTTTCAGGTTACGGTGTCACAGGAGGTGGTCATCACCTTGTTCAACCAATCGAAGACGGTAGTGATGGATTCGATGCGATGGCTCTGGCCCTGGCGGATGCAAATGTCAGCCCTGATGAGATTGATTTGATTAGCCCACATGGCACGGGAACAAAGTTAAATGACCAAGCCGAGTTTTGTTCATTATCAAAAATGTTTGATAAACGATTACCTAACATCCCAGTGGTACCGATTAAGCAATTAACGGGACATATGTTAGGCGCTTCGGGCGCTATGGAAGCAGTACACATTGTCAAATCAATAGAAGAACAGGTGATCACACCTATAATTCATTATGTGCCTGATGGCGAGCAAGTTCTAAATATATCAACATCAGCGAGTTACGCTAAATCAATTCGAGCAGCGATTACGAATTCGTTTGGATTTGGAAATAATAATGTGTCGCTAGTTTTTAATAAACACTGCAAATAAATAATAAGCAATGGAGAGAATAATGAATATTAGCTTAGAGAAATTAAATGAATTAGTCATAGATAGTGGTGATATTAGCGAGAGCATTACCATTACAGGCAATATGAAATTAGACGAGATAGGTATCGACTCTGTCGGTTTTTTTACTTTGATTTTTAATCTAGAAGAACATTTGAATATCGAATTAGATGAAGATTCTATTAGTGGATTAACAATGAAAAATACGGTTAACGATCTATTTAAAATATTGGAAAGTAAAGGTATTGAAATTATTGGAGCATAAATCCTCCAAAGGGAAAATTCAAGCACAATGTTGCGCTTGAGTGAAAACTCACATGTTGTGGGTAAATTAACTAAGGTAATAAAATGAAAAACATCGATTTAGAGATTAAAAAAAATGAATTAGGTCCAACTATGGCTAAAGGAAAAGTAGAGGGTAAACCTTGTGTTTTGACTGAAGGCGGAACTACATGGTGTGGTGGCCTTGATATAGAGGATGGTCGAGTAACGGGGGGCAAAGTTGACGTAAATGTACCATATGATTGTCTTTAATTCTTTCAAATATGTATCGCGTCAATTCAAAAGTAGTTGTCGCCAAGTTACGATTTTAGTTGTCGCCGTACACAAATAATAATGAGCTGTAAGAATATAGGTGCTTGCACCTATATTCTTTAAAATAACTAAGGAAATAAAATGAAAAACATCGATTTAGAAATTCAAAGACAAGAACTAGGTCCTACTATGGCTAAACGTCAGGGTCCCTATCCTTCCGTTGGCGAAGGTGCGGAAAATCCTAATGGAACGTGTGGTCCGTATCCACCAGCAGAACAAGATGGTGGCTATCCCGGTTGTTAATATTATTTATGCTTAAAAAACCACTTTGACCTTTGTGCTGTTTTGTTAAAGTTCCATACCACCTTATCTGTAAAATTAATATTATGTTATATAATCATATCAATAAATTAAAGCTAAGTTTTCTGTTGTTTTTCTTGCTCCCTATTCTATGGAGACGAAAAAGACGTCGGCTTTCCGCGTATGAGCAATATTTAATTTCTGAAATTGCAACAACGCAAAAAGTGTCTTTAAGTAAAGCTAAAACTATTTATTACAAAAGCCTAGAAAACTCGATAGGGATTCATATGAATTTCGCCTACCTAATGAATTTGCCAACAAGATTTATGCTGATGAAACTTAAAAATATCAACATAATAAATGAAAAAATAATTACAGAGTTAGAGGCTACTAATCGTCCATTTATTATGGTTTCTATACATAGTGGTGATTTCAATTCAGGTTTTTTAAAGCTTGCAAGTATTTCTAAAACAAAGCGAACTATTAATATAGTTAAGCTTTCAAAGCAATCTTCTAAAGAAGAACGAATGATAACTAGGATTAAAGAATTTTGTAGTAATATCAATATTCTAAGGTTTAATAATGAGATTGCAAAAACCTGTTTTTTCCAACTGCGCAAGAACAATATTGTGGCAATAATGAATGACGTAGAAGTTCGGGTTAACAAACGAGTACCTGTCGATTTTATGGGGCGAAAATGCCACTTTCAATGTGGAATCGCACAGTTAGCTATTCCAGCTAAGGCCATGATTCTTCCGGTGATAAATTATAAAGACAGTCACGGCAATAATGTTATAAAAATTGAACAGCCACTCGATAGTCAGCTACAAGAAAATGAAAACACACAGGCGGCTATCGAAAGGCTCACTCAGGGTATAGCTAGTCATATGGAATCATGGATTACGGACCATCCAGAACAATTTCATTGTTGGGAATTTATGACTAAAACGCTAAACGCGAACGAAAATGATAAGGTAAATTGGCATGTGCAATATTAAACTAAGAGATCTAATATTTGGGTTGGTAAGCATTTTTTTGCTCGCCTCCTGTAGCTCAATCCCTCCTCTAGAGCCTAAAATAGGTAGCGAAGTTAATCACGAAATTTTTTCAGCGCGTGATATCTTGATCAATGGGCGTTTTATTAAAGGATATCGAATAAGCCCAAACGGGAACAAGCTTTCTTGGTTTGATTATGTAGATGGCCGCCGCATGTTATTTATTAAAAACTTGGCCGACAATAGCACTCGCACTATTAATTTTCCCTACTTTCCGAAACGTTATTTTTGGGTTGATGAGGGTGAATTTATTGCTATATCTGCAAGAAACATGCAAGACGGTAGTACGGGGGTTTTGGTTATTGACACCAAAATGCCTAAACTTAGTGCTAAATCTATTCTAGATAAATCATTAGGAAACTTGAGGGTTCACAGGCAAATATTATCGCCAGAGGTTGGTTTGTTACTTAAACTTACTTCACCTGAAGGGACACTTGAATTTTACTCTCTAAATGTTAAACAAAATGAAATAGTAACGTCGAAAATTAATACCAGTGGTTTAGCCGTCAGTGATATTATCTTGGATAATAATAAAGTCATCGCCAGAATACGAACAACCAACGGTAAACGCATTATCGAAAAAATTTCGAAAATCAATAATCAATTCATGCCTATAGCCGTGTGTCATGATGCCGAAGCTAAACTTAGCTTGTTAAGTGTCGACAACGAAAATTATTTAAATTACACCTCAAATTGTGAAACAGACACGGTTCAATTAGTTCGCGCTAAAAGTGATAAAAACAAAATAGTTTTGTGTGATCAAAGCAACCTTTGCCGATTTGATATTGCACAAGTGATTGTCCATCCGCAAACGGGGATCCCGCAATTTGGCTTAAGTTATGGCAATACAACACAAGTCGTTAATTTTTCAACGGTGAACTACAATGATTATGCTTTTGTTAAAAACCTGACCGGAAAAATGACCATAACAAGTGTCGACCAAAATTTTAATCAGCTGCAATTTGAAGAATCCTCATACCTTGGTTTCGGAAATTATTTGGTCAACTTGGGGACGCAGACCATTCAAACATTAAGTCCCGCTCATTTGGTAAAACACAAAAAATATTTTAAGCGTTCTGAGTTTATTGACATAAAACTAACAGAAAGCGAACACTTATATGGCTATTATTATCCACCACAAATAAGGCTGAAAAATAACAAACCAGCAGTGATTTTACTTCATGGTGGGCCACAAGAAAGAAGCTATTCAGATTCTGACACAGAAGCGTTGTTTTTGTCTAAT
>JABSRV010000250.1 GCA_013214905.1 Psychrobium sp.
GTCACCAAACCACACCTGCTGACGAGGAATAGAGAAATGCTTATCAAACACCTTAATCTGTGGTCTAGCAAACGGGTATGTTCGAGCTTCAATCAACAAGGCGTCTTGTTGCTGGGCATTAAGAAATTGACGATGAAGAGTAATAGGCGCAGCAATGCCACTGGCGGTAATCCATTGCGAGGGATCGCATGATTTACGTTCTTCAAATAATGAACTTTGTTTCATCAATCGTTGTTTCATAAAATGCCTATATTGTAACGCGCCGCAGATTTTACCATCTCTGCGCAGCTGCTAGCGACAGCAAATGACATTTACCACCCCGATCGCTTACTTTTTAAGCGAAATACTAATAAGAACTATTGCCGCACAAGCACTAGAAAAGTATCATAAGCCCAGAGTCTATCCATTGATTATTATTTACGGTTGCATCTGTGAACACTAAACCTATTTCTTCAGCTAGTAATCTACGCATCGGCATTATTGGCGGCGGTATTGCAGGCTCAACCATTGCGCTAAAACTGGCGAATGCGGGCTTAACTGTGCAATTATTTGAACAAGGCGTAAGCCTAGTCAACGGCCCGCCCATTTGTCATTTACATGCCGGTGGCAATCTGTATCGAGAAATAGACCAAGCACAATGCATTACCCTGCTACGCCAATCAATCGACACCTTAAAGTTATATCGTCATAGTGCTGACTATAGACCAACAGTGATTGCGATACCTAAACGCGATCCTGGCAACGTACACGAGCTATTGCCCCGATTAGAGCGCTTGCAACATGAATATGCGCAGCTTGTCGCGCAGTGTGAAAGTAATAAAGTGCTCGGTGAGCCTGAAGAGTATTTTGCTTTATATACTAGGCAGCAACTTGAGCGGTTGGCTACATTACCCAACCCTAAAACACCGGAAATCAAAGATGATTGGCTTATTCCTGTCGCCAAATCATTAGATCTTGATAAGCTAAAATTTCCATTAATCGTGGTGCAAGAATATGGGCTCAGCGTTTTTAGGCTAGCAGCAACGGCGACCTTGTCTTTGGCGGCGTTAGAAAACTGCACAGTGTCGACTCATTCAAGCGTTAAAAAAATCTCAAAAAAAGACGGCCACTGGCAATTAACGGTGGATTGTCAGCAACAGACAAAGCAATTCGAGTTTGATTATCTAATTAATGCCTGTGGTTATCAAAGCGGTACCATTGATGATTTAGTGGGCGATATACCACAACGATTAGTCGAATTTAAAGCGGCTTATGTTGCGCACTGGGCGCAATGTGATGCGATATGGCCAGAAGTGATTTTTTATGGTCAACGAGGCACGCCTAATGGCATGGCACAATTGACACCCTACCCCGATGGTTATTTCCAAATTCACGGCATGACGCAAGATATTACGCTGTTTGAAGGGGGCTTGGTAAAAAGCGATAGCAATAGTGCACAGCCTAGACTCGCGGCTAAATTTATCGACAAACTAACCAAACAATGGCCACCAGAAATCGCAGAGCAACGAAGTCAATTAGCGATAGATTTTATGTCGAATTTTGTGCCGTCTTTTTCTAGCGCCGATGTAGCTGGAAAACCGTTGTTTGGCGCGCAGCAAATACCAGGCAATAATCCACACTTACGGGCAGCAGATGTGTGTTTTAGTCAAGATTATTACGCGCGATGTGAAATTGTAAAAGCCTCATCAGCCATCGATGCGGCTAATGCGATCATCGAAAACATCATTCAATTAACCAATGTGCAACTGTGTAATGTCAATGCTCTTAATAGCCTGACGCAAGCTATAAGCGATAACGATATTAGCCGTTTGTCTTCAGACTTTGCAGCGCAGAGAAATTACCCGATATCATTAGCACATCGCAATACCAAAAATTAAATAAATTCTTACTTGTTAAGTTGTTTTTCCAATAAGCCATTCTATACTTTATTAGCCACTCCCTAAAAAAACAACCTACAACAGCAACGTGATACATTGCAGCTGTTGCACCTTCCAATAAAAATAAAGGTGTTTAACAATGAAAGCATTATATTATTTCTTTGTTTTATCTATCTTATTTAGCTCAAGTTATCAATCGCTTGCTAGCAATAATACGATCGCTGAAATAACTCAACCCGCGCAGCTAAAAAAAATGCTCCAGCAAGGTGGCTATATTGTTTTTGTCCGGCACGGTCAGACATCGCACGCTAAAGCTGATGGCGATATCATTGATTTATCTAGTTGCGAAAAACAACGGAATTTGTCGACTAAGGGCATTGTAGAGTTAAAAAACATCGCAAAAATTATTCGCTCTCTAAAAATCCCTATCGCAGCCGTTTATTCAAGTCCATTTTGCCGTTGCAAAGATACCGCAAAAATATTATTTGGCCATTATGAAGTAAAACAAACGTTGCAATTTTCGTTTCGAAAATCTCAATTGGCTGCAAAATTACTCGCGCGGCAACTAAAAGAAATGATGCTAACCGCACAACCTCAACAGAAAAATATTTTCTTTGTCAGCCACACTGCCAATCTACGAGACAGCCTAAATATTTGGCCTAAACCAGAGGGAGTGATGGTGATCTTCAAAAAACATCAACAAGGATTGCGCTATATAGGCAAGATTTCGCCAAATCAATGGTAACCAACCGTTATTTAATTAAAGGTTCTAGTGATGAAACGCATTTACGCGGTCAGTTTTCGTAACCGATTTTTAGCAATTCCAATTATTGCGATCACATTGATATCCATTCTTTATATGGCTAGCAATTACATTATGTCGCGCCATAGCAAGCTATTTAATCAGCTAAACCAATCACACCTTCCATACATTAATGAACTTAGTCATTTGACGGTGCTATTAATAAACAATCACTTTGAATTTAGTGATTTACTCTTATCGTCAAACAGCGTCGATGATGAAGAACGGATTTATATTAAAGGGCGAAAAATACTCAATAACATTTACGACATCGAAGAAAAACTAGCGCGCAGTCTATTGCACTTCGAACATTTAATTATTGATGATAAAAACATTTCACTATTATTAGAAAATAGTTTTAATCAATATCGCTCATCACTCATTGGCGCATTAGAGTTATCAACTGTTGATAGCGCCATTGCCTTTAAACTATTAATCGCCACCGAAAAACAACTGATGGATCTCAACCAGTACTTTTTAGCCCTTTCACATTACTATCAAGCACAACTCACCAAAAATAGTAACGCGATTGATAGCACCTTATTCGACAACGCCAGAATAACAACGCTAACCATTGTGCTAATAGCGTTTATGTTATTCATCGCTATTTATGGGGCTGGGCATATTAATGCGTATTTCTACACCCTAAATAAAGCGCTTAATCATCTCATCCAAGATCGAACCGACATCAATCTGCCTAATATTAACAACCCAGAAACCGAACAATTGAATGCTGCATTATTAAAATTTAAAGATAAGATTATTGAAAATAGAATTCAGCACAATCAACTAGAAGAACACAAAAACAAGTTAGAACGGAAAGTAATAAAGCGAACGCACCAACTCCAACAATCCCAATCAAATCTTACAACGGCACAGCAGCAATTACTCGATAACGAAAAAATGAGAATGTTAGGTGAAATGGTCGCTAGTAGCGCTCATGAAATGAATACGCCGCTTAGTGTTGGCGTTACCGCCGCGTCACACTTATCACAATCAATTCGGCCAATAAATAGCGCGATAGCCGAAAACAAACTCACTAAGGCAATGCTCGAACAATTCATAGATACGGTTGCCCAGGGGTCAAAAATGATCCTGAGTAATCTAGAGCGCGCAGCAGACTTAGTACACAGTTTTCGTGATATTGCCGTTGATCAAACCAGTGACTTACGACGGAATTTCAACTTAAAACATTACGTTGAGGAGATTATATTAAGCCTACAACCCAAATTTAAAAATACCTCTCATCGTATCGAGTTGGTTTGTGATGAGAATATAAACATGGATTCTTACCCTGGAGCGTTAGCACAAGTCATCACAAATTTAACGGTAAACAGTTTGATTCATGGTTTTGAAGCAGCCGAAAATGGAGTGATTTCCATAAAGATCACGGCATTAGGTGAAGGGATTACATTATTATATAAAGACAATGGCAGCGGAATTCCAGAACAAAATGTTAGTCTGTTATTTGAACCGTTCTTTACGACCAAGCGCGGAAAAGGTGGTAGTGGATTAGGTATGCACATCATCAAAAAACTTCTCATTGAACGATTACAAGGCAGCATCAATTATCACCCGCTGCCATCTCGCACCATAACTGGCGTTCGTTTTCTGATTAAATTCCCACAAAATTTACCTAATCCGCCGCCTATATCTTAACTTGCATAAATGGGCTAGTACTTATCGCCTTGCCACATTTCAATCTCAAGTAAAATAGATTGCTCTTGGCTACTTAGCCAAATTTCACCATCACTGATAGAAAACTGTAAATGCATAGTTCGGGTGACCAAATCACTTAAGGCTTCCATGGTATCGTCGCTAACAAAATATACCGTCAAATTCTTATACTTACGGGCATTGCTTTGCTGATTCTTCCACCAAATATTAGCGGCATTACGACCATAGGTAAACAACACAGCTTCTTTGGCACGAACACAACCCTTTTTAAGACGTTTTTCGTCAGGTAATCCCAAGTCAATCCACAAATCGATATCGTCATGGTAATTCTTTTGCCATAAATCCGGTTCGTCTTCATCGCTAATGCCTTTGCAAAAGCTTAAACGTTCATTGGCAAACATCGCCCAAGCAACAATACGTAACATCATGCGCTGCACTGTTTCTGACGGATGCTGCGCAATGGTTAACGATTGATCAAGGTATAAGTCTGTATCCATGTTCGCAATGTTAACGTCTGCTTTAAAAATAGTTGCTTTTTGTGCCATGTTCTTCTGATCCACCATAATATTTTTTGCTCATGGTACGCCGATAAATAACCCCGTCCACTGATTTCATGAATTGCCCGTTCGATTAGGTTTAATAACTCGATAAATAGCCGTGACTATTAGGATTTCTGGCATATGGCATCTGTTATTTAACTGAGGTATTGCGAATTAGCTTACTAAGGCGTATATGGACTCCACGTATTTTACAACTAATAATTTCACATAAAACAGAATAAGATGCGGTCGTATATAC
>JABSRV010000251.1 GCA_013214905.1 Psychrobium sp.
CGATGTATTCTTTATGCATTTTATGCTCACCGATGGTTTCAACACGCACTGGCTGAAAAGTGCCAGCACCCACATGCAGGGTAACAAACGCAATATTGACGCCTTTGTCGGCAAGCTTCTTTAGCATGGCCTCATCAAAACGTAGGCCTGCGGTTGGCGCGGCGACAGCGCCAGGTTTTTTATTGTAAACCGTTTGATAGCGCTCTTTATCGCTGTCTTCATCAGGACGGTCGATATACGGCGGTAGAGGCATGTGCCCTACTTCATCCAAAATATCTAAGACACTGCGGGATTCGTCAAAGCGTAACTCAAACAAGGTATCGTGACGCGCGACCATAGTAACGTTAAAGCCGCCGTCTAAGATGATTTTAGAGTTTACCTTTGGGGATTTTGACGCGCGAACATGGGCCAATACGCTATGTTCGTCTAAAACACGTTCAATAAGAATTTCTACCTTACCGCCGCTTTCTTTTAGCCCAAAAACACGTGCTGGGATAACTCGCGTATCATTAAAGATCATTAAGTCCCCTGCATTCACCTTATCGAGTATGTCAGTAAACTGACCATCGATAAGCTCACCACTATGACCCACTAAACTTAATAAGCGGCTAGCATCACGCTGTGGCTGAGGATAACGGGCAATTAAATGCGGCGGTAGGTCGAAGGAAAACTGAGATACTTTCATGATAAAATCTGTCAAATTACAAGTGCGGCGCTAGTCTATTATTGCCATGACAAATTAGCAAGTTATGAGACCAGGAAATATAGGGTCTGTTGAACTTTTGCGCTTGAATTTTGTTCAACTAGAGGTGTTTTGAGCAAAGCATGTGGATTGTGGCCTGCTTATTCTCGGCTTTGTCTCCTCAGTCGCTCTACTTCCTGCATTCATGCAGTCACAAGTGAAAGACGAATAACGCTGCGCTGGGCGCCTCTAGTTGAAGTGGGGTTATTTACTGTGCAAGGAAACTAATAATTCGGCTTCACCACGGGGTAATTCACATTCGCGAATAATTTCATCAACCGTTGCGCCTCGTTCAACCATTTTCATCGCATGGCTATAGAGCTTGCTTTGAGGATCATTCTGCTGATTTTTCGCCAACTCGTCCTGGCGTTCTATGGCCTGAGCCAGTTGCCCTTCGACATGCTGTACACGGTTGCCAACACCGATAGTGCCACTGCGCAGCTCATGTATCTGATTTTTTAGATTACTAATCTCTTTCTGCTGTTCTTTAAACAATAATTTAAGTGCACTAACCTGACGTTTATGCATACGCATTGTTAGCCAAGTGACAAAAAAAAGTGACAAAAAAACCACGGGGGTGATCCAAATAACCAATTGTGCCATGTTATTTAATCCCGTGGTGTTTGTTGGTAGTGAATAAGGCCATTATTTAGAACGAACCCATTTCATCCCATTCATCGTCATTGAGTAATTTATCCAGATCGACAAGAATCAATAACTCATTTTCTCGGTTACAGACACCGCGAATAAATTTAGCGCTATCATCCGTACCAACATTTGGCGCAGCTTCTATTTCAGACGCTTTCATGTAAACCACTTCCGCCACGCTATCAACTAAAATGCCAATCACTTGCTTGTCTGATTCAATAATAACTACACGGGTGCTGTCGGTAATGTCTGCAGGCATTAAGCCAAAACGAGAACGTGTATCGATAACGGTAACAACACTGCCACGAAGATTAATAATACCTAATACATAACTAGGTGCTCCCGGCACAGGGGCAATATCACTATAACGAAGAACTTCTTGTACTTGCATTACGTTTACGCCATAGGTTTCATTTTCTAATCGAAAAGTAACCCATTGCAGCATCTCATCGCTATCTACTTTATTGCCTGACATCTCTATTTCTGTATTCATGTTAGAACTTTCCTCATTTCAGTTCGAGCCGTTATGTCGTTTCACTCATTTCGAATAATTCGATTAAGGCGTCGACGGCCAATAAGCCACACATCCGTTGTTTCACTGTTCCAGCTAACCAAGGACTTTTTCGAACCTCGGTTCTCCATTTTATTTCTTGGTGAGTCAGCTGTGAGCTGTCTACCAAAGTATGACACTTTAACGCCCAATTACTATCACCTAATACGATAATATACTTATAATTTGTGCAATGTTCTAGTTGTGATTGGCTTTTTTCGGGCAATAAATACTTCCCCGTATCAATAACGTTTAAATTCTGTTCCCTTTCTATTTGAATACCACTAAACCAATCTGGTTTCCCTATAAGCTTGGTCGTCTCTCGCAAAGGATGAATGCCTTTGAGTTTGATTAACGGGATCGCGAAAGTATGTTCATAAACTGTAAAATAAAGCACAGGAAAACTATCATCTAACTGCTTGATTAAGCTGTTTTCTAACAGCGCAGACGGCGTAATTTCTGCCAGTATTTCTACTTCGTCGATACTTTCAATTGATAACGCTTCTTTAGGCGTCTGATTTGACTCAGGCGGTTCAATGGTTGGTTGTACGACAGTTTCATTGAGCAATCTAGGATCAATGAGTTCAATGGAGACATCCACTTCTGGCGCACTTTCATTGACTCGCGCTAACAACCGCTCTAGGGGCTGCACGACGACAGCAGTATCCGTTGGCTTTTCTTCTAACAGTGTTGTGAAAAAATCAGCAACAACTTTCGCCGAACGATTAGTGGTATTAGGCATTAGCATCCATTTCTATTTTATCCTGTTTGATTAAACTGTCGAGTAACAACCCGTAGGCCACGACACCACGACTTCGCGGCGAAAATTGTGGTAACGGCAGGTGTCGCTCACTCGCGTCTCTAAATTTTGTATCGACCGGAATAACACGATCCCAAACTCGAATGGAAAATTTTTCTTTCATTTTCGTTAGCGCAAGATTGCTAGCCTTAGTTCGACGATCGTACATTGTCGGCACAATTAAATAATTATAGTGATTGTTGTTCGATTTTTGCATGATAAGCAAGGTTTTCACCATGCGCTCTAGGCCTTTAAACGCCAAATACTCTGTTTGCACCGGCACAATAACTCGGCTACTACATGCCAATGCATTGACCATCAACACCCCTAACACGGGAGAACAGTCGACGATGGCATAATCATAACGACTGCTTAATGTTGCTAAGATTCGCTTGAGTATTAATCCCATGCCTTCACGGTGACCAAGCTCTCGATCTAGCGTTGCTAACGCCATGGACGAGGGTAATAAATCAATCAGTTCAATCTGAGTTTTTTGCACCACTTTTTCGGTGAGCCGGCCAATAAACTTTTCTGGGCAGGTAAATAGATCGTACAGTGAATAGGCCAATTCATCACAATCAATACCTAGTGAAAAACCCATTGAGGAGTGAGGGTCGATGTCAACTAGCAGTACTTTTTTACCGCGTTTGGCCAATATACCTGCCAGAGTCAATGCCGTAGTCGTCTTGCCTACGCCACCTTTTTGATTTGCTACGCTCCATACCTTCACCCTACTCCTCCTTGCGCGTGGTTATGCGTAAACCACCATTAGGTAACTCAATGATTTGCATCTTTTCGCTGTCGGCTATCGTTTTCGGTTGTTTTTTGATTGGCGCCGCGACGTCAAATTTAACTAATGCTAAATCTGGTTCCCAGCCATAACGACTGATCGCTATCACGACCCTACGGTTAGTCGCTCGATGACTAACCGAGTCGTTCAGTACCTTGGGTTTATATTGCCCATAAGCTTCAATGGCGAGTCGCTGCGGCGCAACATCAAGACCTTGAAGTATTTGAACTATGGCACTTGCTCGTGCCGATGAAAGTTGCCAATTCGAGGAGAATTGCTCATTATTTATCGCTTGGTCATCAGTGTAACCGCGAACATGCACGAAGTTATTCGCCGGAGCAATAGTCTTGATGACTTTTTTTATGACAAAATGAGTAGCGCGCCGAGGATTGGCACTGCCACTTTCAAACAGTAAACCACTGCGAAACTCAATTGTTAACCAGTTGTCATCCTGCTCTATTTTTGCGTAGCCCTTTTCAATCACTTCAAGTAAATCAGTAGCTAATTTTTCTTTCATCGAACTAAACGGGGTGCCCATCAATGAGGCATCGGTATTAACGAGCTGACTGTCACCGGCAACCGGTTCACTGCCAACCTCCGTTAATAGTCCTTTATTGTATTGATTTAAGTCTGATATTTTATCGCCACTATTAAGCAAATCAGCAGTAGAATTTTGCTTCAAGACTCCTTGAGCCCCCTGGTCTTTACTACCAGATAAATGAAATATTTCACCCAAAGATTGTGACAATACAGAATATTTTTCTTCTTTTTCTAATGCAAACGCATATAGAACAACGAATACAGCAAACAATAACGTCATGTAATCCGCATAAGACACCAACCATCGATCCAAATGTGAATCATCGGTGATGGAACTGTCTCGGCGGCGGCTATTAAGCATAAGCGACTCGATAAGCTTGCAGACGACGTGCAATGTTGCTGGGGTTTTCACCTCGATTAATTAACAATACACCTTCCAAGATCATCTCATGGTATAACGCTTGTAAAAATACCTGATGACGCAATTTATAATGTATTGGTAGATACAATAGGTTCGCAAATCCAACACCATAAATGGTGGCGACAAATGCCGTCGCAATACCAGCACCTAACGCGTCTGGCTGGTCAAGGTATTGCATCGACTGAATTAAACCTAATACGGCACCTAATATGCCCATGGTGGGGCTATATCCCCCCATGGATTCGAAGACTTTCGCACTGTGACCATATTCATCACGCTGAAAATAAATTTGAGTTTCAATGGTTTCTTGTAAATGTTCAGCGTCTGCGCCATCGATTAACAGCATTAAGCAATCACGGATTAACAGATCTGTCTCTTGTTCAAGTTCTTGTTCCAGCGTTAAGAAACCATCGCTTCGAGATATCTGCCCCCAACGAACCAACGTATCGATGCGAGCTTGCACGTCGAATTTTTGAGGGAAAAACACCCATTTAAGCATGCCAAAACTGCGAACAAATTGGTGCCAAGGTGTTTGAATCATCACCGCGGCTAATGTACCCGCAACAACAATCAGCAGTGCAGGTCCATTGTAAAGAGCAGCGAGCGAGCCGCCTTCA
>JABSRV010000252.1 GCA_013214905.1 Psychrobium sp.
GGACAAGGAACACATACTAAAAATGTAGAGGGTGTTTCTGGTGCTTCAAGAAATATATTTGGACAACAAGCAGCACAAAGTATGGGTAAAGCCAAACAAAAACAAGGTATTTGGGATATGCTTCTTGGCGGTGGTGGTTCAACTGGTGGTGATAATACGTCTGGGGTGGGTGAAGTCACAGATATTGATGTGATTGGTGATAGCGCGAACAATTTGGTCGCTGAAAATGCTGATGTTGGTACTTATGTAGGTTTAACGGCTAGTGCAACAGATAGCGACGCTGGTGATACGGTCACTTACACGTTAAGTGATGACGGTGATGGCATGTTCGTGATTAATAGCGTCACTGGCATGGTGAGTTTAGCGGCTAAACTTGATTTTGAAACCGCCATCACACATAACATCACGGTAGTTGCTACCTCTATTGATGGCACCACATCAAATGAAACTTTTGTGATTAATGTTGGTGACAATGATAACGGTCTTGGCGGAGGTTTTGTTGGTGGTGATAATACACACGATCTTGGCCTGATAAATGACATTCATACAGGCGGAGACGCTGATACTAATCTCGTTTCTGAAAATGCACCACTTGGCACACCTGTTGGTATCACCGCGCTCGCCATTGATGAAGGGGATACTGTTAGTTATAGCCTGAGCGATGATGTTGGTGGATTATTTGCAATCGATAGCTCGACTGGTGTAGTGACGCTTGAAGGTGATTTGGATTACACATTAGCTCAGTCGCATACCATCAGTGTATCAGCCTTATCTAGCGATGGAACGGTCTCTAGCGAAACATTTACCATTAATGTTGGGCAAAATAATGAAGGTGCCGGTGATGGCACCAACATTGGCGCTGTTACCGACGTTGACGCGACCATTGGCGTGGTGTCTGAAAACGCGATTGTTGGTACGAATGTCGGCATCACCGCTAATGCAATTGATGATGATCCAACGGACCGTATTAGTTATAGCCTAGACGATGACGCCGGTGGTTTGTTTACTATCGACGTTAATTCGGGTGTGGTTTCACTAGCGAATATGCTTGATTATGAGACAGCAATTTCGCACGATATCATCGTGCGTGCAACGTCTTCAGACGGTACTTTGTCTACGGCTACGTTTAGCATTGATGTTGGGAATAACGATGAGGGCATTGGCGGTGGCACTACTGGCGGCGATAATACGACTGTTGTTGGCCCAGTTACCGATGTTGATGTGGCGAATAATTTAGTATCAGAAAATGCAAATGTTGGCACCGAGATTGGCATTACGGCCTCGGCGATTGACGTCGGTGATAGTCTAACCTATAGCTTAAGCGATGATGCACTGGGTTTATTTGACATAGATAGCAGCACCGGAGTGGTGACTCTGGCCGGTACGTTAGATTTTGACAGCGCTCAGTCACATGACATTACGGTGGATGTTCTTTCAAGTGATGGATCTGTGGCGAGTGAAACATTTAGCATCACGGTTGGCGAAAACAATGCTGGCGCTGGCGGTGGTAGCAATATATCTGCAATCACGGATGTCGACGCGCAAGATAGTGTCGTCTCTGAAAATGCAATCATTGGCACCGATGTCGGCATTACGGCACAGGCTAATGATGCTGATAATACAGACACAATCAGCTACACATTAAGCGATGATGCCAATGGACTATTTACAATAGATAGTGCGACAGGCGTCGTTAGCCTAGCCAATACATTAGATTATGAAAGTGCGACGTCGCACAATATTATTGTCGTTGCGAGTTCTTCCGATGGCACAACATCAAGTGAAACCTTCACCGTCACTGTCGGAGATAACGACACTGGTTTAGGCGGTGGTAGCACTGGCGGTGATAATACGCATTCGGTTGGTCCGGTGTTAGACATTGATGTGAGTGGCCATGGTGCCACAAATTTAGTGTCGGAAAACGCGCCGTTGGGCACTGAGGTTGGCATTACGGCTTTGGCAACGGATGTTGGCGATACCGTCACCTATACGTTAAGTGATGACGCGGCGGGGCTATTTACCATTGATGGCACGACAGGTGTTGTTTCAGTCGCCGGTAATCTTGATTATAGCGCGGCACAATTTCATAGCGTGACGATTGTAGCGACCTCAACCGATGGTTCGACTAGCGATCAAATATTTACCATTAGCGTTGGCGATAACAATACGGGTGCTGGAGCGGGTAGCGATATCGGTAGTGTTATCGATGTTGACGTTACGGCAAGTTTGGTGTCTGAAAATGCCATGGTGGGCACGCAAGTTGGTATCACGGCCCAAGCGATTGATAGTGATAGTGATGATACCATAAACTATCGTTTAGATGACGACGCGGCTGGCTTATTTGTCATCGATAATTCGACTGGCGTGTTTACATTAGCAAATACACTTGATTACGAAACAGCGATTACTCATAGCATCATTGTCACCGCGGTTTCATCAGATGGCACGTTGAGTAGCGAAACCTTTATTATTGATGTGGGTAATAACGATACCGGCATCGGCGGTGGCAGTACGGGTGGTGATAATACCATGACGGTTGGCCCAGTGACTGATATCAATATATTGGGCGATGCGCAAACGAACCTTGTCTCTGAGCAAGCGAGTGTTGGCACCCCTGTTGGTATTACCGCGCAAGCAACCGATATTGGCGATTCAGTGACCTATCATTTAAGTGATAATGCTAACGGCCTCTTTAGAATAGATGGTGCTACTGGTGTTGTCATCTTAATGGGCAGCCTTGATTTTGACGCTGCGCCGTCTCATTCGATTACCGTGGTAGCAACCTCTAGTGATGGCAGTGTATCGAGTGAAACTTTCTCAATTGTTGTTGGGCAAAATGATACTGGCGCTGGTGATAGCACAAGCGTTGGCGCGATTACCGATATAGATGCCACTGTTAGCGAAGTATCAGAACACGCTATCGTTGGTACGGCTGTTGGCATTACTGCACAAGCTATCGATGATGATGTCAATGATACGGTGACCTACAGTCTTAGTGACGATAGCGATGGTCTATTCTCTATTGATGCAACGAGCGGAGTGGTGATACTTGCTAATACGCTTGATTATGAAACCGCCACATCTCATGACATCATTGTGGTGGCGACGTCATCGGACGGTTCAACGTCGCAAGAAACCTTCACCATTGCGGTTGGCGACAACAATGTTGGCCTAGGCGGCACCACCATCCCAGGTGATGGCACCGATAGTATTGGTCCAGTAACCGATATTGATATATTAGGCGATGCGCAAAATAACCTAATCTCAGAAAATGCAGTGGCCGGCAGTAATGTCGGCATTACGGCATCAGCGATTGACGCAGGTGATACGTTAACCTATTCATTAACCGATGATAGCAATGGTTTGTTTAGCATTGACAGTACATCTGGCGTGGTGACCTTAGTTGGCTCCCTTGATTTTGATGTCGCGCCGTCACACAGTATTACAGTTCAAGCAACCTCTACAGATGGTTCTACCTCAAACGAGACATTCCAGATTAATGTCGGCGAAGATAACGCGGGTTCAGGGGATGGCACTAACGTTGGTGATATCAGCGATATCGATGCAACCACGGGTGCAGTCTCTGAAAATGCAATCGTTGGAACGGCTGTTGGCATTACGGCTAACGCCATTGATGGTGATCCAACCGACACAGTGACCTATAGTTTAGGCGACGATGCGGGTGGTTTGTTTGCCATTGATAGCGCCACTGGCGTGGTAACACTGGCCAATACACTTGATTATGAAAGCGCAATATCACACGACATCGTGGTGACCGCAACTTCAACAGATGGCTCAACAACCAATGAAACATTTGTGATTTCGGTGGCTGATAATGATACCGGTATTGGAGGTGGCACTAGTGGTGGTGATAATACTGAGGTTGTTGGCGCCATTAGTGACATCAACGTCTTAGGCGACGCGGCAACCAATCTGGTTTCTGAAAACGCGCAAGTTGGCACCGCCGTCGGCATTACTGCATTAGCGGTAGACGAAGGCGATGTCGTCACTTACAGCTTAAGTGATGATGCTAATGGCATGTTTAGCATTGATGGCGCAACCGGCGTCGTTACTTTGCTCACAACCCTTGATTATATCGTGGCGAAAACCCACGATATTACTGTGTTAGCGACTTCAACTGATGGCAGTACCAGCAGTGAAACCTTTACCATCAATGTGGGTGAAAATGATAACGGCTCGGGTGATACTAGTCCAGTAGGCAATATTATCGATGTGGATCTAATATCCGATCCTGTCTCTGAAAATGCAAGTGTGGGTACTGCCATAGGCATTACCGCACAAGCATTAGATGGCGATCCTAGTGATAGCGTTACTTACACATTAAGCAATGATGCTGACGGCTTATTTACGATTGATAGCAACTCAGGTGTTATCACGCTAGCAAACCCACTCGACTACGAAACGGCGACATCGCATGATATTAGTGTGGTGGCCACATCATCTGACGGGTCAAGCACCTCTGAAACATTCACGGTCAATGTAGGTGATGATGACAGCGGTATTGGTGGCGGTTCAACCGGTGGCGATAATACTCATATAGTAGGGCCAGTGACCGATATCGATAATGCTGGTGATGCGGCCAATAATCTGGTGGCTGAAAATGCAGATATTGGTACACAAGTTGGGATCACTGCATCGGCTAGCGATGTGGGCGATACACTCACTTATACGTTAGTAGATGATGCTGGCGGTTTATTTGTGATAGATGCAAATAGCGGCGTGGTAACACTCAATGGCGTGCTTGATCTTGATAGTGCACCATCACATGATATTACAGTGCTAGCCACCTCGTCTGACGGTAG
>JABSRV010000253.1 GCA_013214905.1 Psychrobium sp.
CAACAATAATACCAAGGGCAAAAAATGGCAGGCTAGACTCGATGGTTATTTGCGGAAAGCTTAAATCGGTAAATTGTTGAATATTGCCAAAGACTAAGCGGCTCATCGCGGCGCCAATAAGCGATGACACCATGATAGGTAAAAATAAGTGAATGCGAAACTGCAATAATACCACTTCAAGCACAAAAACCACCGCCGCTAATGGTGAGTTAAACGACGCTGAAATACCTGCAGCCATGCCACAGGCGGTTAATATGCGACCTGCGTTGTCAGGTAATTGTAATTTTTGCGACAGATAACTCGCCGTGCCCGCACCAATGTGCACAGCGGGCCCTTCACGACCCACCGAAAAACCACTGGCAATGGCGGCCATTGCACTAAAAAACTGGTTAATCGAGTTGCCTATAGGGATGTATCCGTAGAATTTTCGTTGGCGGTACAGTACAAATGGAATGCCCATGCGGTGATAACGAGATTTGGTGATAAAGGCGATAAACACAATGATTAGCGCACCAATAAACGGCGCAATAAGCCGACCATATTGACTTTGCTGGCTATAGTCATCCACCACTGGCATATAAAAAGATTGCACGAAGTCGATGCTCAATCGTAATGAAATGATCGCCAGAGACGCTAAAAAACCAACAAGCATGCCGAGCACGACAAGTTGCCACGACGTTTTTGCCTGGGCTAGCGGGTATTTAATCTGTTTACTCAAATTCATCGTTTATTGTTAACTAACTTTAATGGAGTACATTTAATAGAGTACAATGCGCTTATTACGTCTATTGAAACAGATTAAGGTTGCAATGTTAAGGTTAAAAAGTCTTTTAAATTATCGATTTGGTTATCTCACTTTATTTGTGTTTACCCTCTCTAGTTTTATCTACGGTAACTATTATGCTGGTCAGCAAATAGCGGCTGTGCCGCAAACCGAACTATTGGAATTGCGTAGTGAAAACGCAATGATTGCAACGCAACTGGCACAAGTTGAAATCGATTTAAGCATCGAGAAAAAGACCATTGCTGAAATGAATAACACACAGTTATTAATGCAGTCGGAGGTGATTGAGCAGCAATTGGCATTACGCTTTTACCAAAAAATCATGGCGCCAGAATCAACCGCTAATGGCGTTAATATTGAAAAGGTGTTGATTGAAGCTGGCGTGAGTAAAGGGCATTACCGTTTTGAAATTTTGTTGGCACAGCTTGAAAAGCGCCGACGTTATATTAAAGGTTCTATTCAACTCATCTTGATTGGTAGCGTTGATGGAAAGCCGCAACAATTAGACTTAACGGCGTTAATTAAACCGACAGCGACTCTTAAAGTAAGTTTCCGATTCTTCCAGCACATCAATAGTGAGTTTATGCTGGCGGATAACTTTACCCCAGAAAAGTTAAAGGTAACCATTAAAATGCCTCGTCAACGCGGACAGAAATCGGCTAATATTAGTAAAGAATATCGCTGGAACTCGTTGCTGAAAATTCCGCTTAAGCCTTTGCTCCTAATTCCTGAGGAAACCACAGCGCAATAGCTGTTGTTCACAAAGTGTTAGTTAAGTGTAATAAATGATTGCGCAGTAACCCGCGCTATTAGATAATCAGCCATTGTTTGAATGTTTTTTATATGAGGTCATTATGTCAGTTGAAGTTATTGAAGCAGGAATTCCTTTAGAATTCACTAATGCTGCGGCTAAGCGCGTTAATTTTTTGCTTGATGATGAAGAAAATCCAGCACTAAAACTGCGTGTTTATGTAACTGGCGGTGGTTGTTCAGGTTTTCAGTATGGCTTTACCTTCGATGATAAAGTTAACGACGGTGACATGACGCTGGAAAATGACGGCGCAAAGATGATTGTTGATCCAATGAGCCTGCAATATTTAGTCGGTGGTCGCGTCGATTTCACTGACGGCCTAGAAGGTTCGCGTTTCTTGGTCGATAACCCAAATGCAACAGCAACTTGTGGCTGTGGTTCAAGCTTTAATATTTAGTAGCTATTCAGCGTCTTGCCATTTGTCACCATTTTGTTGTCGAAAGTGCTCATTTATGCGTATAAACTCCGCGCTTTCTCCTAAAACTTGTACCAAATGGCTGCGCGATGAACAGCTACAGGTGATGCTGAATAGTTACAGTAAATAAACGTCACTATTTTTTGATAGAAAGCGTTATTGAATGGTCCAAGAAATTGGGCCATTTTTTTATTTGCTTTTTAGGTATTACAGTTGTAGTCTAACTGTGAATTACAAGTGTAGTCATATTAGATAAAGTGATACAAAGAGAAAGCCATGACCGAAATAAGTAAAACAGAATTTGAAGTGCTTGAAGCTATTTGGCAGGGACATCCGGCAAATGCGCAGCAGATTATCGAGCGTTTAAACACCAAAAAATCATGGCATGAAAAAACCGTGAAAACCTTACTCAGTCGCATGGTGGCAAAAAAAGCCATTAGCTTTGAGAAAGTACAGCGCAGTTATTTGTATTCGCCGTTGTTTGAGCGTGCGGAATACACCCTAAAAGAAAGTAAGAGCTTGTTAGCTAGAATGTTTAGCGGACGCCTTGCACCACTTGTTTCTAACTTTGTGCAAAGTGATGAGTTATCAAAACAAGATATTGATGAGTTAAAGCAACTGATCAGTCAATGGGAGAAAGATAATGGCTAGTTGGATCTTATCGCAGCAGTGGCTTATTAGCTTGCTTGTATTATGTTTATTAGTGAATGAATACAAGTTAAGCGCAAAATTAGGGCCAAAGCTAAGTTACCGCTACTGGTTGTTAGTACCCGTTGCGATTTTGATCAATAACTTGCCACAACAATTATTGCTAGAAGCCAATAATCAAATCAGTGTTTACATTGTCAGTTTGAAGCAACAAGACAGTGGCTGGTTACAGCTAGAATATTGGCAGTTAATTTGGGGGATAGGCGCAATAGCCATTTTATTGAGCACTATTAAATCAAGCGTTATGTTCGCCAAAAGAAGTAAATTTAGTGCGATTGATGCTAGCAATCTACCCGTGGTAATACCTAGTTCTTTGACCGTTTATCAGAGTGATCAAGTAGCAGGAGCAATGCTGATTGGATTGCTCAAACCTAAGCTGATTTTACCAAGCGACTATCAAACCGCTTATAGCAAAACGCAATTAACATTAATTCTTGAGCATGAGTTATGCCACTACCAGCGCTTTGACAATTTAATGAATGTATTGGCAATCATCATTTTAAGTTTGTGTTGGTTTAATCCGCTGGTTTGGCTTGGTTATCGCAGTTTTCGTCGCAGTCAGGAAATCGCTTGCGATAGCCATGTGCTACAAAATAAAAATACACAACAACGCATCGAGTACGCCAAGGCACTAATTAACTGTGCTGAACAGGCAAACACTAAGTTATGCATTCATTCGAACTATAGTCAGAGGAATATCATGTTTAAACGTATCAATATGTTAAAAAGTCAGTCGTTGGTTAATCGCCCATCACAATACCTAGCAACGTTGGTGGCAGGGGTATTACTTAGCTCGGTTGCTTTTGCTAAGCCTATTCCTGAAATGGACAACGTGGCTCAGAATGACGTTAAGCCAATTACAAGAGTGAATCCTCGTTATCCAATTCAAGCGGCAAAGGATGGTGTACAGGGATCTGTAGTATTGCAATTTGACATCACTAAAACAGGTGAGGTTGAAAATATCGTGGTATTAAAATCACAGCCTGAAGGTGTATTCTCGAAAGAAGCACGACGCGCGCTAAGACTTTGGCGTTATACGCCAGAAAGTGCCGGTAAAGGCAATACGGTGCAATTGGATTTCACCATTGATATTGCGGATCTTGCGGATATTAAGAAAAAGAAAGCCTACAAAAAAGGCATAGAGCGCATTAAAGTTAAAAGCTAGTTTTACACCCTCAATTGCAGATAAAAAAATACCGCCATTCGGCGGTATTTTTGTATTTGATGAAGGACTACTTAGCCTTGGCTTTAGCTTTGGCCACTTCTTTTGCAGCTAAGAACTCATCATAAGTACCCTTGAAGTCGTTAATGCCTTCTGGGGTAACTTCTAAAATACGTGTGGCTAGTGACGATACGAACTCGCGATCGTGACTAACGAAGAACAACGTACCAGGGTAGTTGGCTAGCGCCAAGTTAACCGATTCAATAGATTCCATATCCAAGTGATTGGTTGGCTCATCCATTAACAATACGTTGTATTTGTTCATCATTAATTTTCCGAACAACATACGACCTTGTTCACCACCAGAAATGACCTTAACTGATTTGCCAATGTCATGTTGTGAGAATAATAAACGGCCTAATACACTACGTACTGCTTGTTCGTCATCGCCAGGTTGCATCCACTGTGCCATCCAATCGAACAACGACATGTCGTTTTCAAATTCGCTAGAGTGGTCTTGCGCGTAATAACCAATGTGTGCGTTTTCAGACCATTTCACTGTGCCAGCTGTTTGGTCTAAATCGCTTTGCATAATACGCATTAAAGTGGTTTTACCCACACCGTTTTGACCAATGATTGCAATGCGCTCACCAACTTCCGCTAGTAAGTTAAAGTCTTTAAATAACTTTAAGTCGTCAAATGACTTGCTTAGGCCTTCGATAGCGATTGCGTTACGGTACAATTGCTTTTCTTGCTCGAAACGAATGTATGGTGAAACACGGCTTGATGCTTTAACAACGGCCAATTGAATCTTGTCAATTTGCTTGGCACGTGAGGTCGCCTGTTTTGCTTTTGATGCATTGGCAGAGAAACGAGAAACAAAAGATTGCAGTTCAGAAATTTGCGCTTTTTTCTTCGCGTTGTCTGACATTAATTGCTCACGCGCTTGATGCGCAGCGGTCATGTATTCGTCGTAGTTGCCTGGGAATAGCGCTAACTCACCGTAATCTAAATCGGCCATGTGGGTACATACAGCGTTTAAGAAATGGCGATCGTGAGAAATAATGATCATGGTAGATTTACGCTCATTAAGCACTTCTTCTAGCCATTTAATGGTGTCGATGTCCAAGTTATTCGTTGGCTCATCTAATAAAAAGATATCAGGATCAGAGAACAAGGCTTTAGCCAATAGCACACGAAGCTTCCAA
>JABSRV010000254.1 GCA_013214905.1 Psychrobium sp.
ATCAATAAAATATAAACCCGGTTCAATGGTCATTACCTGACGTGCTTCAATGGTGCGGGTGCAACGTAAAAACGGATGAGCATCAGGTGCTGGGATATGAGTACCACGCTCATCTTTCATGAAACCGCCCATATCATGAACTTGCAGCCCTAAGAAATGACCAAGTCCATGGGGAAAGAAGGTGCTAGTTATTCTCTTAGCCACAATGTCACTGGCCGGTAAATTAACGAATTTAAATTGTGCTAATAACTCTGCAATCATTACATGCATCGCAATATGTAAGTCAACATAACTAACACCGGGTTTAATCGTCTCAATAATCGCCAATTCTTTTTCATTCAATGCTGCTATTAACTGACCAAATTCGTCATTGTCATTAAATGAATAGGTACGGGTGATATCTGAGGCAAAACCATGACAACTTGCGCCAGCGTCTATCAAGAATGAATTAAACTGCGACGGCGCTTCTTGCTCTAACATGGTGTAATGCAAAATAGCCGCATTTTCATTAAGCGCGACAATGTTGCCGTAAGGCACTTCATTTTCGGTATGCTTGGTCGCTTGCAAGTAATTCATTTGAATTTCATATTCAGACTTCTTCGCTAGAAACGCTTCTTTTGCAGCTTGATGACCCTTTACCGCTATACGATTTGCTTCACGTAAACAATGCATCTCATAATCAGTTTTGTAGGCGCGATGATAATGGAAATAAGAAATGACTTCTTCTGGATTTAACAAACCAATGTTAAGCACTTCAGCCACATCCACATGCTCGCCAATATAAGCGGCTCGCTCGAGCGCATTAGGTAAATGGTCTGCGACTTGATCCGCCTTCTTTAGCAATACGATATCAAATTGGTCGGTCCAAAAGCTGTCTGGCTCTGCTGGTACTTTATGCCAAAAATCTACTGGACGATAAAATATTAATTTAGGTTTATTAATGCCATCTATAATCACCCAGCAATTGGCGTTATCGGTAACCGGAACCCAAGCCTTAAAGTGAGGATTGACTTTAAATGGGTAATCCATGTCATCTAAAAACTGTCGATGCGCTTGCCCCGAGTGAATAATTAACGTTTCAATATTTTCACGCGTTAAAATAGTTTGCGCGCGAGCATTAAGCTCATTAATGTGCTGGGCGAACAGTGTATTTAATGATGGCATGGCTGGTCTCAATAATTATTTTTTCCCATCATACCGCAAGCCCTTATTAAAACGAAAAAACTAATGAAAATAGTCTACGTTAACGCACCATAACCTGTTATGTTTTTCAGTTGGCCTACTATTTCATTCATCAAAGTGTACGAAGAATAACTTTTTACATCACCAAACAAAAACACCAACAAGCTGAAAACAAACAGCTTTAAGGTGTAATTAGCACCAAGCGAACACTCGGTTAAAACAATTGTTTAAATTAGCTATTGAATTTTCCATCAACAAGAGAGAAACTTGGCTGTCGCTATACGCTATACAAATACAAGTTATGCCAATTTGGCTAGCCAATAATATGTCGATTGATGTTATCGACGAGGGAAAATAAAAATGATTTATGAATCAAGCACCCTCTCTGTAAGCTACATTAAAGATGGTATTGCAGAGTTAAAATTTGACGCAAAAGATGGATCGGTCAACAAGTTCGATCAGCAAACACTACAGTCTTTTGAAGAAGCTGTTATCGCACTACAAGGTTTAAGCGACCTTAAAGGTGTTGTAATGACCAGTGGTAAGTCCGCATTTATTGTTGGCGCCGACATTACAGAATTCACCCAACACTTTAACGCTCCTGACGAACAGTTGAGCGAATGGTTGGGCTCTATCAATAAAACCTTTAACGGTTTTGAAGATCTTGACTGTCCGACTATTGCAGCCGTTAACGGTTTTGCTCTTGGTGGTGGTTGTGAAGCCGTATTACTAGCCGACTATCGTATTGCCGATACAACAGCAGTACTTGGTTTACCTGAAACCAAATTAGGTATCATGCCTGGTTGGGGTGGCACCGTACGTCTTCCTCGCCTAATTGGTTGTGATAACGCATTAATGTGGATCACTGGCGCAACAAATAATAAAGCAGAAAAAGCACTAAAGGTTGGTGCTGTAGACGCCGTTGTTGCCCCTGAAAAATTACGTGATAGCGCCATTGCTATGCTAGAAGACGCCATTGCAGGTAAGTTTAACTGGCGTGCACGTCGCGCTGAAAAGCAAGCTCCGCTAACGCTTTCACCTATCGAAAACATGATGTCATTCTCTACCGCTAAAGGTATGGTTGCATCTAAAGCAGGTAAGCATTACCCAGCACCAATGACCGCACTTAAGTGTGTTGAAAAAAGTGCTGGTATGTCTCGCGACAAAGCGTTGCTTGTTGAAACTAAAGGTTTTGTTAAGTTAGCTAAAACTGACGTTGCTCGCTCTCTAGTTGGTATTTTCTTAAATGACCAACTTATCAAGAGCAACGCAAAGAAAGCAGCTAAAACAGCGCAAAAAATTGAAAAAGCAGCGGTACTTGGTGCAGGCATCATGGGTGGCGGCATAGCTTACCAGTCTGCAAGTAAAGGCACGCCAATTGTCATGAAAGACATCAACCAAGACGCATTAGACCTTGGTTTGAACGAAGCGACTGGCATCTTAAACAAGCAACTTAAGCGCGGTCGCATCGACGGTCTTAAGATGGCTAAGGTATTAAACAACATCACAGCAACGCTTAACTACGAGTCGGTAAAAGACGTAGATATCGTTGTAGAAGCCGTTGTTGAAAACCCTAAAATAAAAGGCATGGTATTAGCCGAAGTTGAAGGTTATGTACGCGAAGACGCTATCGTTACTTCAAATACATCAACTATCTCAATCAACGAGCTGGCAAAGAATCTTAAACGCCCTGAAAAATTCTGTGGCATGCACTTCTTTAACCCAGTACACCGTATGCCGTTAGTAGAAATCATCCGTGGTGAAAACACCTCAGACGAGACTATCGCTACCGTTGTTGCTTATGCCGCTAAAATGGGTAAATCACCAATCGTTGTTAACGATTGTCCTGGTTTCTTCATTAACCGTGTTTTATTCCCTTACTTTGGCGGTTTCGCTAAATTAATCAGTGATGGCGCAGATTTCGTTAACGTTGATAAAGTGATGGAAAAAGAATTTGGTTGGCCAATGGGCCCTGCTTATCTGCTTGACGTAGTAGGCATGGACACTGCTCATCACGCACAAGATGTGATGGCAAAAGGTTTCCCAGATCGCATGGCAAAAGATAAGAAAGATTCTATCGATGCAATGTACGAAGCACAGCGCTTTGGTCAAAAGAATAACAAAGGTTTCTATAACCATTCTTTAGATCGTCGCGGTAAAGCTAAGAAAGAAGCTGCGCCAGAAGCTTACGAATTATTAAAAGCAGTGAGCAGCGACAGCAAAGAATTTAGCAGTGATGAAATCATTGCACGTACCATGATCCCAATGGTTATTGAGACGGTTCGCTGTTTAGAAGAAGGCATCATTGCAACACCAAACGAAGCCGATATGGGCTTGGTATTTGGTCTTGGTTTCCCTCCATTCCGTGGCGGTATCTTCCAGTACATCGATACCATGGGCGTGGCAACATTTGTTGAATTAGCCGATAGCTATGCACAACTTGGCGCAATGTATCAAGTGACTGACGGCATGCGTGAAATGGCCGCTGCTGGCAAAACTTACTATAACGCTTAACGGCATTTGGAGAATAATATTATGAAAGAAGTCGTCGTAATCGATTGTATTCGTACCCCAATGGGCCGTTCTAAAAATGGCGTATTTAGAAATGTACGTGCAGAAGAGCTATCAGCTCATCTAATGAAAGGTCTTATAGATCGTAACCCTAAGGTTAATCCTGAAGAAATTGAAGATGTTATCTGGGGTTGTGTACAGCAAACCCTAGAGCAAGGTTTTAACATTGCTCGTAATGCTTCTTTATTGGCTGGCTTGCCAAAAAGCATTGCTGGTTCAACGGTTAACCGTTTATGTGGTTCATCAATGCAAGCATTGCATGATGCAACACGTGCCATACAAGTTGGCGATGGTGACATCTTCATCGTTGGTGGTGTTGAGCACATGGGTCACGTACCGATGAACCATGGTGTGGATTTCCACCCTGGCATGGCGAAGAAAATTGCTTCGGCTGCTGGCATGATGGGTCTAACGGCTGAAATGTTAGGTCGCATGCACGGTATCACTCGTGAGCAACAAGACGAATTTGGTGCACGCTCTCATCGTTTAGCGCATGCAGCAACGGTTGAAGGTCGTTTTAAGTCTGAAATTTTACCTATTATGGGTCACGATGCCGACGGCAGACTGATTTTGGTTGAAGACGACGAAGTTATTCGTCCAGAAACAACGGTTGAAGGTTTGAGCAAATTACGCCCTGCATTCGATCCGGTTAACGGTTCGGTAACGGCTGGTACATCATCGGCATTGTCAGATGGTGCATCTGCTATGTTAATCATGTCTGCTGAAAAAGCTGCTGAACTAGGTCTTAAGCCTCGCGCTAAAATCCGTTCAATGGCTGTCGCCGGTTGTGATCCATCATTAATGGGTTACGGTCCTGTACCAGCGAGCAAGAAAGCAATGAAGCGTGCTGGTGTGACAATTGAAGATATCGATATTGTTGAACTAAATGAAGCATTTGCAGCTCAAGCATTGCCTTGTGCAAAAGATCTTGGTTTGCTAGAAGGTTTTGACGAACGTGTTAACCTTAACGGCGGCGCTATTGCATTAGGTCACCCATTAGGGTGTTCAGGCACCCGTATCACCACGTCACTAATCAATATCATGGAAGCAAAAGATGCGACATTAGGTCTAGCTACTATGTGTATTGGTTTAGGACAAGGTATCGCTACAGTTATTGAACGCATTAAGTAATATGTAACCTGAACTCGGAATAAATATTTCGTAATGGATTCAATCGAGTAGGGGGAGGCATTATTGCCTCATCCCTCTCACAGAACCGTACGTACGGGCCTCGTATACGGCTCATGTAG
>JABSRV010000255.1 GCA_013214905.1 Psychrobium sp.
TACTATTGGGGCTTACTTCGCCATCGCTAGTCACTAATACGTTGGCATTAACAATATCTGCACCATCAACATTAGTGACAGAGTTGCCACTATCATCGATTAGCGACAGAGTTAGCATTAATACCGCCTCAGTTCCTTCACTGTCGTCGCCGTCAGTTGTTGTTAATTTGTTGCCTACGCCACAAGCGAACAAGATCAAACAACTCAATAAGATAAATGATGAACGTAACCACTGACGCATTAGTGTTTTCTCCCTGTTAATATCAATATTAATAATCTAAAAGTATTGCGATGTTAGATAATTTAAGCAAAAGAAGCAAAAGATCTTAGCTATTTGCACTGGATTATTTCAAATAGCCCTACGATTTGCTAGGATTCCAGACCAAATATATTCGCTAGGCTAAAAAGTAGCCATTAATAATAACAATAAGGCATTTCATGACAGATAAGAAACCGCTAAGCCTGACGATGAGAATCGTCATAGGTATGTTTACCGGCATACTCATTGGAGCAATCATTCAAAATTTGCTAGCAGACAGTGTCTTTGTACAAGAATACATCGTCGAGGGTATCTTTTTAGTAGGTGGCAAAATTTTCGTCAACTCTTTAAAGATGTTAGTAGTACCGCTAGTATTCGTATCACTTATTTGTGGCACGTGCTCATTATCAGATCCAAGTAAATTAGGGCGTTTAGGCGGCAAATCAATTTTGCTATATCTAACAACCACCGCCATTGCTATCACCTTAGCCATTGGTTTAGCGTTGTTAATTGCACCGGGCGAAGGACAGAACCTACCGTCAGACGCTGTCTTTAGTGCTAAAGAAGCTCCTAGCCTAGCGCAGGTATTGATTAATATAGTGCCAAGCAATCCTATGGAAGCACTGGCCCAAGGCAATATGCTGCAAATTATTGTCTTTGCATTGCTATTTGGTGTGTCTATTAGTTTGGCTGGTGAGAGTGGCAAACGTATCTCTTCATTCTTTGTTGACCTTAACGAAGTCATGATGAAACTAGTCGCTATTTTGATGAATCTTGCGCCATACGGTGTGTTTTTCTTAATGGCCAAACTGTTTAGTGAAATATCAATCAAAACAATTGCTAACTTAGGTAGTTATTTCTTGGTGGTACTTTTAGCTTTATTTATACACGCACTAGTCACTTACCCTGTAATGCTCAAGGTCTTAACTGGTCTTAGCCCAATCACCTTTATACGCAAAATGCGTGATGCCGCGTTATTTGCTTTTAGCACCGCCAGCTCTAACGCAACCATTCCAGTAACGTTAGAAACAGCGACTAAAAAAATGGGTGTTAGCAACAACGTTGCTTCGTTTACAGTGCCACTTGGCGCAACCATCAATATGGATGGCACCGCCATCATGCAAGGCGTCGCCACTGTATTTATTGCTCAGTTATTTAACGTTGACCTTACCCTTAACGATTATATGATGGTAATCCTAACGGCAACACTAGCGTCAATAGGCACCGCAGGCGTACCTGGCGTTGGTTTGATTATGCTAGCAATGGTATTGCAACAAGTTGGTTTACCTGTAGAAGGCATTGCCTTAATCATGGGTGTTGACCGTTTGTTAGACATGACTCGCACCGCTGTCAATGTCACTGGTGACTCAATGGTTACGGTCATTGTAGCCAAAAGTGAGAAAGAGTTAGACGTTGAAGTTTACCGCAATCCTTGGGCTGGTAATAAAAGTGACGATTAATACTTAATCACTAGTTTTAAAGAATAAAACACAAAAAGGCCGCTATTAAAATAGCGGCCTTTTTATGTTCAGGATGAACGGTATGCCGCGGTGCCATGGATGGCAAGGAGCGGCGATGTTCAGGATGAACGGTATGCCGCGGTGCCATGGATGGCAAGGAGCGGCGATGTTCAGGATGAACGGTCAGGTTTTATGATCCTGCAAAACCTAAGTACGGCCATCCTTGGCAGCAATGGCAACGAGCGGCGATGTTCGGGACCAACAGTCACTTCAAGTTTAGTACTGCGAGTTAAAAGGCGCGCCAGTTGGCCATTTTTTGCCAAACTGCGGTTAGCGAGTTTTCAACAGAGGCGCTGGCCGCCTTTCCAAATTTTTCACTTAATGTTTTAGGCACTACATATTTAAACAAATACACAGTTTTATCACTCATCGCCGACAATATGTAATCATCACTGGTGCTTAACTCATCGACTAAGCCACGACTTATCGCTTGCTCGCCGTACCATGTCTCGCCTGTTGCGACCTTTTCCATGTCTAACTGTGGACGATTAGTCGCCACGTGCTGCTTAAATAATTCATGAACATCATCGATTTCTTGTTGAAACTTAGCACGATCCTCATCACTATTCTCACCGAATATGGTTAAGGTTCTCTTGTATTGACCAGCGGTAATCTGCTCAAATTCAACATCGTTTTTCTTTAATATTTTACTGAAATTAGGGATTTGCGCGATAACACCAATCGAACCAATCACTGCAAATGGCGCGGAGACAATTTTATTGGCGATACACGCCATCATATAACCGCCACTGGCTGCTACTTTGTCGACAGTCACCGTTAATGTGATGTCCCGTGCCGTCAGTCTTTTTAGCTGACTGGCAGCCAATCCATAGCTATGTACCATGCCACCGGGGCTTTCTAGGCGTAGAATAACTTCATCACCTTTTTCTGCAATTTGCACAATAGCGGTGATCTCACGGCGCATTGCTTCTACTTGATGAGCGTCGGTTGAGCCATTAAAATCGATAACAAAGACGTTGCTCTTGTCATCATCTTCTTTTTTCTTTTTTTTCTCTTTCTTTTTGGCCTTGTTTAACGCCTTAAATTGCGCTTTAGACAATATACTTTCTTGCAGGCCAGCCTTAGACTCACTCAATAATTCACTTAGGTTGGTTACCTCAAGGTGACCTTCGCCAGACTTGCCTTTACTGCCCAGCCCAATAGCCAAAATCAATACAGCCGCAATAGCTACCACAACAGTGACCGCTTGCGCTAAAAATAAACCATAGTTTGCTAAAAATTCCAAAATGTTTCGTCCTGATAAATATAATTGCCAAGATTCTAACAAGCTCAAACATAACAGCAACTAATACTGCCCCTGCCACTTGGTTTTTTATCTGCTGCGCGTTAATATCAAGGCCAATTTAGGATTGGCTATTTAAATATAATGAGAAACAGCATGAAAATAACCCACTTAATCGCCTTTATCGTCTTATTGTTTAGTGCCAATGTCTTCGCAGATGTAAGCAGCGATCATACCCATGAAACCCGTGAACAAGTCGCTTGGCAACAAATTAAACAGGGGGCATTACTTATCGATTCTCGCACCGCACAAGAGTTTGCCATGGGCCATATTAGCGGCGCTATCAACATTCCATTTGATGTATCGGTAGAAAAATTTACTGCGTTAAATGTCGCTAAAGATCGCAAAGTCGTTTTATATTGCCGCAGCGGTAACCGTTCAGGCAAAGCCATTAAACGCCTTAAAAAAGCCGGTTATTTAAATTTGCATAACGGCGGTGGTTTAAAAGACTTGTCGGCGGCACAAAAATAACAGTAGTAATCAAAATAAAAGGCGTAATCTTTACGCCCTTTGTTTTATATTTAACCTATCACGCTTCAAGCCCGCAGCAAACATAGAGCACTCGCTCACAACACGCTATAATTAGCGTTTTGACGCAACGCAGTAATATTTAATGAAACAAACTCACGTGTTAATTATTGGTTATGTATGGCCTGAGCCTAAATCTTCAGCCGCTGGCACCCGCATGATGGAGCTAATCGCATTATTTATGCACCAAGGTTGGCAAGTCACCTTTGCCAGCCCTGCCGTATTGTCTGAACACATGGCAGACTTGGCCGCCATCAACGTAAACACCGTTAGCATTGAGTTAAATAATACCAGTTTTGATCAATACATCGGTGATTTGAACCCCGACATCGTGATGTTTGATCGCTTTATGATGGAAGAACAATTTGGCTGGCGCGTCGAACAATATTGTCCTAAGGCGCTGCGAATACTGGACACAGAAGATTTACACTGTTTGCGTGACGCACGCCATCGTGCTTATAAGGGTGATAGAGACGTATGTATTGGCGATCTTAACAGTGATATTGCGCGCCGCGAAATCGCCGCAATACTACGCTGCGACCTCTCGTTAATCATATCAGAGCATGAAATGAGCTTGCTGCAACAGCATTATAAAGTAGACGGTAGTTTACTACATCATTTGCCGTTTATGTTAGACGAGCAACATTTAAACCTGCCCCGTCTTGATTTCGAGCAGCGCATTGATTTCATATCCATTGGTAACTTTCGACATGCGCCCAATTGGGACGCCGTACTTTATCTTAAAGAAACTATTTGGCCGTTAATTCGCCAGCAACTTCCCAACGCAAAATTAAACATCTACGGCGCTTACCCGCCGCCTAAAGCCACTGCACTGCACAATGAAAAACAAGGTTTTTTAGTGCAAGGTTGGGCTGATGACGCCCATCAAGTCATGTCACAAGCAAGAGTGTGCATCGCCCCGCTACGATTTGGCGCAGGTATTAAAGGGAAATTAGCCGATGCGATGCTTAATGGTACTCCCAACGTCACCACTAGCATTGGCAGCGAGTCGATGCATGGACACTTACCTTGGAGTGGCGCTGTCAGTGATGACGCTGCGACATTCGCGCACCTTGCCGTTAATTTATATCAGCAAAGCGGTGCATGGCAACAAGCCGTTGAACATGGCGATAACATTATTCGCAGTCGGTATAATAAAGCGGTCATTGGTAGTCAGTTGCTTATTAAGGTCAAACATTGCCGCGACAACTTAGCCTCGCTGCGCCAACAGAATTTTATCGGTAGCATGTTGCGCCACCACAGCCATAAAAGCACCAAGTACATGGCGCAGTGGATTGAAGCAAAGAACAAAGTTTATACCCGTCATCCTTGAAACCGCAGTTTTATTGTCTGCGTTTCGAATCACAATCACTTATAAAACATAAGCTCAGG
>JABSRV010000256.1 GCA_013214905.1 Psychrobium sp.
GTACTAGCCCAACGTTCAATAGCTCATCAGAAATACTGATTATTTATCAATAGAGCATCATAAAGTAGCGATTTATTAATCGGAAAATGGAATTTTCTTTTTAAAATCAACCTTTGAACGTTGAAAACTATAAACTGGCGATATTAAAGCACATAACAGCGGGTAAAAGACATAAAAAACTGGTCTTACCCTTGCCTAAACAACACTCAACTAGGCTATTTATTAACCAACTATAAAGAGCGGACCAATCGCTGGGCGCGGAATGGCAAATTGTTCGGGATAATCGACTTCAACTAAGTACAAACCACCCGCTTTTGCCATGGTTGGCGCTTTAGCTCGATCAAGATACGCCAAAATGTCTTGCACCGATTCTGGGGCAGCACTGCCCTCGCCGACTTTGATCAAACTGCCAACGATATTACGCACCATATGGTGCAAGAATCCGTTGGCTTTAATGTCAATGATCAGAAATTGACCTTGGCGAGACACTTTTAAGTGTTTAATTTCTCGCACCGGTGAATGTGCCTGACAATGCAGCGCGCGATATGAGGTAAAATCATGTGTGCCAACCAAGTAGTTTCCCGCTTGTTGCATTAATGACTCGTCAAGATGTTGATGGTAATGACTAAGCCCTTTAGACAGGATGCCTGGTTTTAATAGGCTGTTGCAAATAATATAGCGATAACGTCTAGCTGTGGCACTGAAACGTGCATGGAAGTCATCTTCGACATGTTTCACCCAACGGATAGCAATATCACTTGGTAATTTAGAATTGATGCCAAGCGTCCAGCCACGGTCATTTCTAACGGCGTTAGTATCAAAATGCACGACCTGACCAGTACCATGCACGCCGCTGTCCGTACGACCAGCACATTGCACAACAATAGGTTCATTGGCGAGAACAGTTAATGCTTTTTCCAGTACTCGTTGTACTGAGGTAACATCTTTTTGACGTTGCCATCCAAAATACGCTGAGCCATCATACTCAACGCCTAACGCTATACGCATAAATTTATCACTTGAAACAAAAAATGCATTATCGCGAAATAATGCATTTTATAAAAGAGAAATAACTATTTACTAGCCTTTTAATTGACTCAGTAACTTTTTGGCTTCAGAAATCTGTGCCTCATCACCTGTTTTTTCGACTTGTTGCAATATTTCTAACGCACTATCTTCGTCTTCTATTTCCAAATAAGCTCGCGCTAAATCAAGTTTCTTAGACGAGCCATTGGGATCAATATCAACATCTACAAGGGCGCCGCCGGGTAATATTTCAGGGAATTCATCAAGCCCGGTATCTAAATCAACGTCTTTGTAGGGTTCTATTTCATTGTTAGAAATCGCCGATTCATCGAGTAGTTTATCTATATCGATATAATTATTTTCTTGCTTAAACTTATCAAGTTGCTGTGTTAACTCCTGCTCAGCCGGCGACAGTTCACTTTGTTGTTCAGCGAGACTTGCGGTCATTTCATCCGCTTGTTCTGACGTATTAACCGTCGAGTCGATATCGGTTAATCGTTCTCCCTGCAATACCTGACTCTCGTCAAATTCAGCCATAGAACTTGCTAGTAAGTCATCATCAACTTCGATTGCCATTTCATGAATTTTGGGCTCTGCTTGTGCTGCGCTATCATTACTTGGTTCATCAGTGCCCAGCAGCGCGTCTAACTCGTCTAAATTAACGCTATTTTCAACATCGGTAGACATTAGATTTTTATCAGTTAGGATATCGTCTAACGCACTAACCAATTGCTCTTGCTCTACCTTTTCCGGAGTCTGAACCGTCTCAACCTGTGTAATAGGCGATGCGGGAATATGTTGCTTAATATCAGTAATCGTTGTTTTTGCTAAATCCGGTTCATGCAGCGCATCTTCGGTTATTAAGTAAGGTTCATCAATCGTGTCTAATTGTGACAGTCTTTCTAGCTCGGTCATTTCATCAATGACCGGTTCATTATTATCGTTTAGCTCAGCTTTTTCTTGTGTTTGACTAAGCAACGCATCGATATCATCTTCACTGGTGTCAACGGTAGCTGTAATATCGTCTGTCTCAGCCAGTTCTTGTGTTTGACTAAGCAGTGCATCGATATCATCTTCACTGGCGTCAACGGTAGCTGTAATATCGTCTGTCTCAGCTAGTTCTTGTGTTTGACTAAGCAGTGCATCAATATCATCTTCACTGGCATCAACCGTCTCTGCAATATCGTCTGTCTCTGCCAAGTCTTGCGTTTGACTCAGCAGTACATCGATATCATCACTATCTACATCCTGTTCATTGCCTGCTAATAACGCGTCAATATCATCTTCATCAACGGTGTCATTCGCGCCTGCTACTAAGGCGTCAATGTCATCTGCATCAACGGTGTCATTCGCGCCGGCTAGTAAGGCGTCAATATCATCTTCATCAACGGTGTCATTCGCGCTTTCCAATAACGCATCAATGTCATCAGTCGCCACATCGGCTTGAGCTTCTTCTAGTAGCGCGTCTAAATCATCAGCACTGACAATACCTTCTGCCGAGTCAGATGCATTACTTTCTTCTTCCGCACTTGCCAGTAGCGCTTCAAGATCATCTTGAGCCAATATATTACTAGGATCTTGTTCAACATTATCATCAAGAGATTCTGACGAGTCGTCTAGTAATACATCATCTAACTCGTCACTGCTGTCTGGTACTAACAGCTCATCGTCTGAGATATCCAGTGGTAATAAGTCGTCGTCTGAATCGTCGGCAATTAACAATTCATCGTTTAGTAGGTCATCGTCAAGTAAATCATCGTCCATTAAGTCATCTTCGATGCTTAATTCAGGTGGCTCACCATTTTCTTCTTGCTCTTCGATTGTTTTAGTTGCCGTTTCTTCTACCTGATCTTTTTGTTTGCGCCTACTTAGCACAAAAAACAAACCTGCCAACATTAGTGTTGCCGGAATACCTGACATTGCGCCAATAAACCAACCATTATTTAGGATCGACTCATGTTCGTTATCTTTAGCGAATTGGATTTCTGCTAACTCATCCTTAAGCGTTGCTAGCTCTTTATGGGCTTGTAAATCTAGTGCTTCTTGTGTACTCATTTTATCGAGTTTGTCGTTTAATGCCGCAATTTGATCGCGTAACTCTTTATTTTCGTCAATGAGTAATTGCATGTCAGACATGGCTAAAGAAAGCTGTTTGCTGGCACCTGCGGTGTTTACATCGCTAAGCGACTCCATGTTAGTTGATGAGACATCATTAGGTAATTGATCTACTGCGGGTTCTTCAATCGGTGTTTCTTCAACCTTAGCCACTTTGGTATCTTGCGCAACCGTTTTTGGTGGCTCATATTTTTTCGTCACGACCACAGCTTTTGGTAACGCCTTACCACCTTGGGCAATAAAGGCTTTAGCTTCACTATCTGATATGCGCGCGATATCTACCGCACTAGGGATATTTAGCGTCGCACCGTCCAACAATAAATTCATATTATTGTCGGTAAATGCTTGAGGATTTGCCTTAAAAATTGCCACCATCACCTGATCAATACTGAGTTTAGGATCAGGGCGATGATTAAATGAGATCCGCCACAAATTATCGTTGCCACCTATAGGACCATAAATTTTCCCTGCGCTTGGTGCTTTAACCGCCAACGGTTGGGCGGCTTTTTTCTTTTTCTTATCGACTAATTCGATAGCCGTCACGTTGATAACAGGGGCAATAAGCAATATAGAGCCGATTGTTAACGAAACAAATAATTTGGTCAAATTTTTAGAAAAATCCATCATGGTGCCTTGGCAATATGCTATTTAAATTAGCAAAAACTGAAAACTCTCATCGAGATGAGCCTTGTCTTATTCTTTACGTCCGTGAATGCTATACCCGTGCTACCTGGAAATGCTTGATTTAAGCAAGTTAAGAAGCGTGCTAAATGCTAGCCATAATATATGCCGTTAAGTCATTCTCAACAAATATATTATAACGACGCAGTTGGTTGCCCTACGGAGCACGGCTATATACCAATTCAGACAATTATCTGGTAATTGAACTTCTTTGGTTAGTGGTAATACCTAACATTATTGTTTTTTTTAGTGCTATTAACGCTTTATAGTATCAGCAATAAAATTTAAATAAATAATAAAGTCTAATTTGCGACCCAATTTTCGGAAAAAATAGAGATATTTGGGTTATTGACTGTGTAAATTAAATAGAGAAGGCAGTAATCAGGATATTGAAAGGCTGGTAGAAAGAGATAACTTGGCGTCGGTGATTAGCCAACGCCAAGCTGAGTGCCAAATAAAAAGCTTAGTAGTAATCGCGTACTAATAGCTCTGCAATTTTAAGACTGTTTAACGCGCCGCAAGTACGGATGTTGTCCGCTACCGTCCACAAGTTAATGCCATGGGCATGTGATGGATCCATACGTAAACGGCCAACGTGTACAAACTCACTGCCACTGCCATCATCAACTGGCGTTGGCTGATAAGTTGCGTCAAACTCTATTTGATCAACGTCATCAAACCACTGGCTCACTTGTTCAATATCAACCGGGTTTATCGTTTCAACATTGATAGATTGTGACAAGCCAAAGAATACAGGCGTCATCACACTCATTGAATTGATCATAATCGCACTATCGCCAAGCAATTTTACACTTTGGTCAACAATTTGCTGCTCAATATTGGTGCTGCCATCTTCTTGCAATTGGCCAACCTGTGGCAATAAGTTAAACGCTAGTTGCGATGAAAATGGATTATCTTCAACAGACATACCATTTAATAACTTTGCACATTGTCGTGCTAATTCTTTAATGCCTTGCTCGCCAGCACTTGATACCGAATGATGACAGGTTAAGTTGATTCGTGCGATACCCGCCTGATCAAAAATCGGCTTTAATACGGTCCACAACTGAACAACACTAGCCGCAGGGCTAACAATAATATTGGCATTTCTAAAGTCACTAATCGCATCACCATTGATATGCGGAATAACCATAGGC
>JABSRV010000257.1 GCA_013214905.1 Psychrobium sp.
TACTTGCTTAACAAAAAAAACTAGACTGTTATAAATTTAAAAATCATGATCAGAATTAGTTGGTTTTCCATCATTATATGGCTGAGGTTTCGTTTAAATAATTATTTACTTTTGAACAAAATGGAAGCGTTGCCCCGCTAACTGAAATGCCAAAAATTTAATTTAGAATAATTTTTATAAACAAAATTTAAACCTGAGTTTTCAATTTTTGAAAAACGTAGAACAACAATACAACCCGAACCAACATACCTAGTATATGGAGTATTCGCTCAATTTAGGAGTTTATAGTCGTAGGATAGCGATATGAGCCTCCTCGCATAGTGCTTTATGATGCTTTTGGCTCTTTCAATTTTACTAAATAAATCCGCGAGGCCGCTGGTAATTTAACATGACTATATTAATAATTACCTGCTGCATAATACTAAGCTGATCTGACTTATTGAGTCACTGGATTCAATGCACGGACGGTGGCATCAAGTGTCGCAACCTCCTCAATTCCATCTTAAATACTGAGAAATTTAACGTTTTCTATCACCACATGATGTGTCACAAGACGTAGTGCAACACAATTGGCGCGAGTAGTTTAAACGGATTATAACTTATCTATTTAGTGAAAGTATTAACCGGTAGTGAACCGCGTTATTTATTTTCCTAAAGTTATCACATGGATGTGAGAACTTTAGGACAATGCAGGAGCTTATTGTCGAGAATAACCATTACCTGCAACAAATGCCTCTTGCAACATTAGGGGTCATTTAAATTCCCGCTGAAATCACGCATTTCCAAGTAGCATGGGTATATATTTACTGGCAGTACCGACGAGACCAGTCTTCATATTTATTGGTGGCTTTATGCTTATGGATGTACCTGTGGTAATTGATATTTACTTATAAAATAATTAAATATAAAGTCGGTTTGCGTAATATGTCTTACACCGGTTGAGGCAGTTCGAGACCAGGTTGTAGATAGTTCGTCATCACCATCTAGAAATACCAATTGCGGACAACTTTGTAAGTCATTACCTACACGCTCGGCAAGATCCCCACGGGGTTTGATAAAATCTACATAGAAAATGTCAATATCGTGACGGATAAAAGGAAAAAGGGCTAATAACCCTTCGACACGGGTACAATAAGGGCAAATATAGGCCTCTCCGTTATCAATGAATCCTGCTTTCAATAGATATAACCGTGGTTTATTATCGTTCATTTATTAATCCTCTTGTTATAATTCATGCTGTCTTATGCTGAAACACTGACCTAAATATTGAAGAATGCCGTTTACATGCAGAAGATGGGAAACCCAAAAAATATAATTGATATTCAATGGGTTTCAATGCCAAACAGGTTCTACGCCTAATCTATTACCAATAATTGAGCAACACAAGATATGCTGATGACTGGTTAATAGTCAAGTCAGGGTAAAGCAACTTTTTAGCGTTACACACGATCAAATATCATCTAAAGATATACCAAGCGCCTTGGCAATTCCAACACCATATTCTCGATCCGCTTTTAAGCAATTTCCAATATGCCGTTTTTGCACTTCATTTGAGGCTCCCCCAACAGAGCTTGCAGTATTATTAAATAAAGCTTCTTTTTGCTCGGTACTCATTAACCTAAATAAATTACCGGGTTGCGAATAATAATCATCGTCTTGACGATGATCCCAGTGTGCCGCTGTACCCGATAAATTCATCGCGGGTTCGGCATAATCTGGTTGTTCCTGCCATTCCTCTTTACTGTTCGGTTCATAACCAATGGTACTGCCGAAGTTACCGTCAACACGCATTGCTCCATCACGATGATAACTGTGAACAGGACAGCGAGGTGCATTCACCGGTATATGCTGATGATTTACTCCCAATCGGTAACGCTGTGTATCACCGTAGGAAAACAGGCGACCTTGAAGCATCTTGTCAGGTGAAAAACTGATGCCAGGTACAACATTTCCAGGATTAAAGGCTAATTGCTCGACTTCAGCAAAGTAATTTTCAGGGTTTCTATTTAATTCCATAACGCCGACTTCGATAAGAGGATAGTCACCATGTGGCCACACTTTGGTAAGGTCAAATGGGTTGTAAGGTGAGTTTTCCGCTTGTGTCTCAGTCATCACCTGGATTTTTAATACCCATGAAGGGTTATTACCTTCCTCAATAGCATTGTATAAATCAGCCTGATGGCTTTCACGATCTTTGCCAACAAGTACTTCTGCTTCCTGATCGGTTAAATTTTTGATACCTTGATTTGATGTAAAGTGAAATTTAATCCATACCCGTTCATTATCAGCATTAATCATACTAAATGTATGGCTGCCAAATCCATGCATGTGTCGATAAGTCGCTGGGATCCCTCTTTCACTCATCACAATTGTTATCTGGTGTAGTGCTTCAGGCAACGATGTCCAGAAATCCCAATTATTTTGTGCACTACGCATATTGGTTCGCGGATCACGTTTTACCGCATGATTGAGATCGGGAAATTTTAGAGGGTCGCGTAAGAAGAAAACTGGGGTATTATTTCCGACCATATCCCAATTACCTTCTTCGGTATAAAACTTAATAGCAAAACCTCGAATATCACGTTCAGCATCAGCGGCTCCTCGCTCGCCTGCCACCGTTGAAAATCGAACAATCAAATCCGTTTTTTTTCCTATTTCAGAAAATATCTTAGCTTTTGTATATTGTGTAATGTCATGAGTCACGGTGAAGGTGCCATAAGCAGCAGAGCCTTTTGCATGCATTCGCCGCTCCGGTATCACCTCACGATCAAAATGGGCTAATTTTTCCAAAAACCAAACATCCTGTAATAATTGCGGCCCACGGGGACCAGCAGTGGCGACATTTTGATTATCCGCTACAGGACAGCCGGCACTCGTTGTAAGTTTATTTTTCATGTCTGTTTCCTCGCTATTTAGAATGAACAATTATAATAAATATCGTACGATTGGAAGAATTGATTATTTCGATTTAGTTAATAGATTTTACCAATCCTAGCATCATGCTTAAATTTAGGCCATTATGGTAGCGAGCCCACTGAACGGTTATTTTTCTGATAGCCGTCTTGCAAAAGAAACAGCGTAAGCATTACGTCGAGCCTGTAATAATGGATCAGCAGATGGAGAAAAACCGGTCGATAAAACCAATGGATCAAAATTGATTAGATCACATTTACCATTTTTCTCAGACTGAATTGCATTGATTGTTAATTCTGCAGCGATTATCTGTTGATGCTTTCCCTGCCAAGGGATCGCAGCATTGTCCACGTTGTCTTCCGAGTTGGCTATTGTGATGACCATATCCCATGTTACTGCATTATTTTTGAGATTTTTTTGTAAATTCTTAAACAAAAAATCTTGAGCAGGTGTGACCACAATTTTTTGCAGATATTGTGGAACAAATGACCAACGAATAGCCGTTTTGGAACCTTTACTATCAACTAGATAGAAACTGTTTACGCTGTTATAGGTCTTTGCTTCATAAGGTGTTAGTACTTTATCTTTCTTGGCCTGATGCGCCTTAAAACGTTGTAAATCTTTGCTTTTTAGTTTGAATGCTTTGACTGCTGCTGAGCCTGCCACTTTTGCATGCATTAATTGAGCGAAAGCTTCAGGTGTTGCAACAGGGAAGAAATCCAATGTGTTCATCGACATAAGTTGAATCTCATGTTCTGGCATTTTGATCAGTAAGCCCATGCCATATTCTGCAGGTTTATGATCAGGCGCTAAGTTATTACCCCCCTTATGAGACAGTCTGCCAATAACCTCTGAACTTTGTTTAAACATTTGACTTTTAGTGTACTGCTTAATAGTTTGGTCTTTTGGGGTTAGTGTGGCGGTAAAACAAAAGCCTTTCGTATGATTACGCCGTTTACCTTCGGTAATACCAAATAGTTTTTCAAAAGTGTTAATGCTATCCGTTGCAGTAGTAGCATCAATATTCTTAGCAAATGTAATATGTGTTACGGACAAAAACAAACCTAAACATATTATTTTTAATTTAATCATTTTTGTTACCTTAGTTAGTGTGAAAGTTGCCCTTACAGCGTTGTACGTGTACTAACGTTAGTCAGCTAACCGTTGAAAGTAAAATAATACACAGGAAAAATTAGTTGATATCTTTGTTTTATGTTTTTTTATCTGCAGCACTATTAAATGAACAACTTTTTTTTGCGTTGTATTGAGCGTCACCTCACTTAACAAGCCTCTATCGACCATGATTAGAGCCGTTAGGATTAACTTACACTCAATTTATGGGAACAAGGCAATATATTAATGAATCAACTGGCTAAAATAACTCGCTTGAGCAAAGCTACAATGCCCCCATTATTAAAGCGTTTTGAACAAAAATGGCTAATAGAACGACAAAAAAATATACTATTAACAGATGCTGGAACGATTTTATCAAACCAAAGCACCAAGAGTACCGAACAGGATTTTCCCTCAGTCGCTTATCAATAGAACAAGAAAAAATGTTATCGAAATTTGCCAGCAACTGATTGAACAGAATGAAAATTAAACGGCTCTAAAGCGTTTGTTCAGAACGCTGTAGAATAGTCACCGAGCAATAACTTTGTCAGATTACTATTAGAGCGACCTTTGGGAAATCAACTTCGACATCGAAAGCCACGTTAGTGTAATTAGTGAAAATATTTAAGGCAACATGAGCGAGTATCTCACTGATTTCTGCATCAGAAAACCCACCTTCTCGTACCTGTTCAATATCTGCTTTATCCACTTGCCCCTGTTGAGTGACCAACTTTTTAGCAAATGTTAAAGCTGCTTGTGTTTTTTCGTCTTCAGATATACCCCGTTGTGCTATCGCCAACGTTTCTACTGATAATCCTGCATTTTGTCCTAGGGCAGTATGAGCAGATAAACAATACTCACAGCGATTTAAGTTTGCCACCATTACCGCGATTTGCTCCCCTAATGCAGGCTTTATAGCGCCTTTTTCTAAAGCA
>JABSRV010000258.1 GCA_013214905.1 Psychrobium sp.
AATGGCGGCGAAGTAAAAGTACTTAATTTTGAAGATGGCTGTTCAACCTCTAAAATTATCGCCGCTATTCGTAATAAATGAGCCCTGATATGACAAGTTCAAGTAATAAAAATGTCTACAATGTGTCAAAACTTAATAATGAGATCAAACGATTACTTGAGGGTAATTTTGGTCGAGTATGGCTTAGTGGCGAAATTTCTAACTTTGTTGCTGCGTCGTCAGGACATTGGTATTTCACCCTAAAAGACGCGCGCTCACAAATTAAATGTGCGATGTTTAAAGGGCGTAATCGCGCGGTACGCTTTCTGCCTAAAAATGGTCAGCAAATTATGGTCAAAGCCAATTTGAGCGTTTATGAGCCACGTGGTGATTATCAGTTGTTGGTTGATGTAATGGACATGGCGGGTGACGGATTATTGCAGCAACAATTTGAGCAACTAAAATGTGATCTGGCGGCGCAGGGACTATTCTCTAGCGCTGCAAAACAGCCACTGCCAGACTCAGTCAAACGTATTGGGGTCATCACCTCACCGACTGGCGCGGCGATACATGACATTTTAGCGGTGTTAAAACGCCGTAACCCTTTAGTTGATGTCATCATCTATCCGGCACAGGTACAAGGTCAGTTTGCTGCGAATCAACTGATCAACGCCATTAATATTGCAAATCAACGTAATGAAGTTGACCTACTTATTCTGACCCGCGGTGGTGGCTCATTAGAAGATTTATGGTGCTTTAATGATGAAACCTTGGCGCATCATATTTTCCATTCACGACTGCCTATCATCAGTGCAGTTGGACATGAAATAGACGTTACCATTAGTGATTTTGTTGCAGATTATCGTGCGCCAACACCCTCTGCAGCGGCAGAGATAGCAGTAAACAGTAATGAAGAGTTAAGTAATAGGTTAGTTTTTTTAAAACAGCAACTTAAACATAGTGTCAACCACGATTTACATCAAAAAAACGCCCTACTTGCCCAACTGAGTGGTCGATTAATGGCGCAAGATCCGAAATATAAATTGCAGCAACAAACCCAATACCTTGATGAACTTAGCGCACGTTTTTCACAAGCAATGAGCTATCGCCTTGCTAACAATCAGCGCCGTTTATCAGCCCTTGCGCAACGTTTAATTAGCCACTCACCTATTGCGTCGCTAAAAACGCAAAATGAAAAATTCACCCAATTAAATACTCGCTTAAATAACGCGATCAACCAACTATTAGAAAAGAAACACGTAGCGCAATTGTCGTTAATGCGCGAGTTAAACACCGTGAGTCCGCTCGCCACCTTAGAGCGCGGTTACTCCATTACCTTTGATCATAAAAATAAGGTCATCAAAGATGTTAATGCCGTTAGCGAAGGTCAACAAATCACCAGTCATTTCCACCACGGAAAGGTCACCTCTATTATTACTGCTATTGATAGCGCATCATAAAGCACGCTAATACAATCTGAGCGGGTGCATAATGCACGTATAACTTGGTTGCGCACCTATCAATAAACGGTTATCTTAAGTTAATAGAATTTAGTGTAAGTATATGGAAGTTCATTTAAAGGGATATTTAATGTTTGTTTTACAGTCAAAGTATGGTGTATTATTTCAAGAAAAAGGCAGTCTGCAACAAGAGCTTGAAGATTTAAAGCTACGTAATAGTCAGTTAGAGCAGCACAACGAAGATCTCACCGAGCAATTATTTCTCGCCACCAATAATCCAGATGTGAAGTTTGAGCACATGTTACTTAAATGTGCCATTGAGTGTATTAGTCAAATAGAAGGCGTGCGAGAGACGGTATTTTCTTCGTATCAAGCGATTGAAGCAGAGAGTCAGTCTAGCGATAAAATTAATAGCTTACTTGATGTGTCGGGTAACTCCCTCAAGCACATTGTTTCTGAAATGCAGGCATTAACCAGTAAAATGGGCGGCATGACCGATAATATATCTGGCCTGTCTAAAATGGCCGATAGCATTAATACATTCGTCTCTACAATTTCAAGCATTTCAGATCAAACCAATTTACTGGCACTAAATGCCGCCATAGAAGCAGCACGAGCAGGCGAAGCCGGACGTGGGTTTAGTGTTGTCGCTGATGAAGTTCGCTCCTTGGCCAACAATACCAATACCTCAGCTAATGAGGTAGCCGTATTGGTTAATCAAATTATAAAATCTACCGCGGAAACAGTTACCTCGGTTAATGACATTCAAAGCAGCAATAATCAATTATCTGGCGGTTTTGAGCGATTAAATGAAGATTATTCATCGATTATCACCTGTTGTTCCTCGATGAAAGAGACAATAAACCATGCGTCACTTCGTACTTTTATTCAAACTGTAAAATTAGATCATATAGTTTGGAAAGGCGATGTATATGCGGTTGCGACTGGCACCAGTAATAAATCAATCCGTGATTTTGCCGATCACACCATGTGTAGACTTGGAAAATGGTATATAACGGTTGGCCAAGAATCATATGGCAATATCCCTGCCTTTAGACAACTTAATGAACCACATCTTGAAGTACATCGAAATGGTGTTGAAGCATTGGCACTCATTAAGAAAGGCGAGAAAGAACTCGCCATCACTCACCTCAGCGCGATGGAAGAGGCAAGCAAAAAGGTCATGACCTACTTAGATCAACTGTCAGCCAATAGCTAATATGACGGATTGATACAAGCAAGTGCATTAACTGCGCTTGCCAAGGTTACTGCATTATCGTTTAATGGCAACTAGTCTTTAATCGCATTAAGTGAATATTATGATAAAAAAATTTAAACTGATCGCATCAGCTGTACTGCTTGTATTTTGTTGTGCATGCGATTCAACATCTCCAGAGCAAACATCTGTGTCCGATATTGTCTCGCCCCTTGTAACACAATGCAAAGATCCAAGACCACAGATCTGTACGCGAGAGTATATGCCGGTGTGCGCCACCAAAGATACTGGACTACGGTGTATTACCGAGCCATGTCCCTCTACCGAACAAAAAACCTATGCTACAGGCTGCACAGCTTGCGCAGAACCTAAAGTCATCAACTACATTGCTGGGCAATGTGATACGCAAGATACATCTAAATAAGCTCTGTTCCAGTCGAGTGTTGTTAAGATAATACAGATACTAACGCAAGCCGCTTCAAGCCGTCCCTGCGACGCTCGGGAAAGCAGCCATGCTTTTTAACACTTGCTTATGACATTCGCCATCATGTTAAGTAATCCGAACAAATCAAAAGGATATACTGTGGGTTTGTAGGGAAAGTATGGTAACTAGGGATTGCCTATGTTAAGCCTAGAGCGCAGGCAGAACCCTTATATCTTTGATATAAGGAAGTCGTGATGTACTCATGGCTATTTTTGGAACGAATTCACATTTCACTCAAACAATGCTTCATACGTTATCACATACATATCAATTAGTTAACTACAGTTCAGTCTCTAAATAATACGTTTAATCAGCCCCCGATAGCGAAATAAGTGCCTAATACAGGCAAGCGTGGTGAGCTTTCACGAGACAAATTAAAAGAGTATTTCTAAAGCGCGCTTATAAGTTCTGACTTGATGGTAAATAGCTTAAAGCGCACCACTAAAATAGTAGCAATGGTCGAGAAATTAGCCGTTGACCAACCCCAAGAAACAGTTCGAGCCTATGATATAAAACATTATATTATTGGTGTATTACGCGATTTTAATCATCTGCTAGACAATGCACAGCACATAATATGTTTCGACGTTGAAAACGATTTTGAAGTCTATGGTTTACCAGGGGCGTTGCTGCCAATATTATCTAATCTTATTTCTAATTCGCTAAGCCATGGTTTTGAGTATATAAAAAGCGGAGACATATCGATAGAAGTATTCAATATTGACCAGTAAATCACCTTAACTTATCGTGATTTAGGCTGTGGGATATCAGCGGAAAACTTGGGAAAATATTCGACCCGTTTTTTACCACTAAACGTCACAAAGTGGCTGTAGGGTTAGGCCTGCACATAATTTACAATTCTAGTGCTCACCAATTTACATGGCAGCATTACATGTCAGAGCGAGTTAGGAAAAGGCACGGAATTTGAAATTAAGTTTCCGCGCCAATATAACAAACCATAAAACACCAATATTTACAGTGTCTATTTAAACGTATCGCTTAGTTCAAATATTTTGTCACAGCTCAAGCGAACGCTACGGGCATTATCGCCGACTTGATGGCTAATCATTTGATTATTGTGCGAGATAGTATTAACTAACTGAACGCTACTGCTAATTTGACCAGACACTACACTTTGCTCTTCGGTACTGCTGGCAATTTGTTCGGTTAGTCCGTTAAGATCCCCTAACAAATTAACTATTTCATCGATATTTTTCTTTACATCAACACTGTCTGCCGCACACGACTCAGCGCTATGGCGACAATTTAACATCATATCGCTCCAATTCGCCAACGTATTTTGCAGATTTACCACTGATTGCTCTATTTGATCTGTTGCTTTTTGGGTGCGTCCAGCTAATGTGCGAACTTCATCGGCGACAACGGCAAAACCTCTGCCCTGCTCACCTGCTCGCGCCGCTTCAATCGCTGCGTTTAACGCCAATAAATTGGTTTGATCCGCAATGCCTCTTATCTCACCCATTAAGGTCGCAATGTCGTCGGCGTCTTTGATCAGCGATTTTGAATTGGTTGCAGCATCATCTACTTCACCGACCAAATTTGATATTTTTGATAACGAAATATCTAGTAATTCAACACCGTTAACACATTTTTCGTGTACACCATCCACTTGGCTCTGTGTTTCTACTGCGTGTTTGCTAACATCTCTAATCGCCAGACTCATTTGCTCCATCGCCACCACTATTTGTTCAAGCTGCAAGTTTTCTTCTGTAATACCCTTTTCAGCTGCTACGGCTGAATGCTCTAAATCATCAGCAACAGTGACCAAATTTTGGCTAAGATCTCGACTGC
>JABSRV010000259.1 GCA_013214905.1 Psychrobium sp.
GTTCGATGCGCTGGATGCGAGCGTGCGTTCCCATCTGATGAGTGATGTGCCCTATGGCGTTCTGCTGTCCGGCGGTTTGGACTCTTCGCTGATCGCGGCACTGGCTGCGCGCCATGCGGAACGGCGCGTCGAGGATGATGAGCAAACCCGTGCCTGGTGGCCTCGACTGCACTCTTTCGCGGTCGGTCTCGAAGGCTCGCCAGACCTGGTGGCGGCGCAGCAGGTGGCTGACGCCATTGGCACCGTCCATCACGGCTTTACCTACACCATCCAGGAAGGCCTGGATGCGCTGGAAGAGGTGATTTATCACCTGGAAACCTATGACGTAACCACCATTCGCGCCGCGACGCCCATGTATCTGATGGCGCGGAAAATTCGCGCCATGGGCATCAAGATGGTGCTTTCCGGCGAGGGCGCGGATGAAATTTTCGGCGGCTATCTGTACTTCCATAAGGCACCGGATGCGCGGGCCTTTCACGAAGAAACCGTGCGTAAGCTTGATAAACTGCATATGTTTGATTGCGCCCGTGCTAACAAAGCAATGGCAGCTTGGGGTGTTGAGGCGCGCGTACCATTCTTAGACAAAGAGTTCATTGACGTGGCGATGGTGCAAAATCCAACGGCTAAAATGATCACAAAAGATCGCATGGAAAAACACATTTTGCGCGAAGCGTTTGCCGACATGTTGCCAGCATCAGTCGCTTGGCGCCAAAAAGAGCAATTCTCTGACGGCGTCGGTTATTCATGGATTGACGAGCTGAAAGTTCACGCAGCAGAACAAGTCACCGATCAACAACTCGATAACGCGGCTTATAAATTCCCGCACAATACACCTGATAGCAAAGAAGGTTATTGGTTTAGAGCCATTTTTGAAGCGCACTTCCCTAACGAAACAGCTGTCAAATGTGTACCAGGTGGCAAGTCAGTAGCCTGTTCAACGCCCGAAGCGCTAGCATGGGACGAGAGTTTCCAAAACCTGAACGATCCATCGGGTCGCTCAATTAAGGCTGTACATAACGACAGTTATTAATACCTACTTGGTATAATACAGTGCTTTAAAACTAAAAATGCCGCTTAGTAAAACTAAGCGGCATTTTTATGTTCAGGACGCACGGTATGCCGCGGTGCCAGGGATGGCAAAGAGCGGCGATGTTCAGGACGAACGGTCAGGTTTTATGCTCCATGCAAAACCTAAGTACTTACATCCATGTAAGCAATGACGCGCTGCCATATATGGCAAGGAGCGGCGATGACTGGCATCACCTACTCAACATTACGTTTCCCAGTAAGCCTCTTCTAAGCTGTCTTCTTTTTCAGGTAAGCCTTTTGATAAACGCGGTGAATGCTGATTTAATATCTCAAAACTTACGCGATTAGAATACTTACAGACCTGAGCAAACGACGAATAAGATAACGCTGGTTTAACGTGTTTGCTTGACGTTGGAAAATGCTGTCTGTGGTAATGGTTGGCGGCCATGTCGTGCAACAACGCGGCTAATGCACCATCACCAGCACCGTTGGTATTTTTGATCTTCTCAGGTCCGCCCATATAGGGTTCGATATGCGAGAAGACCATGATTGGCTTAGCGCAATCGTCTTTACGCATGGCACGGCTAAACTCAAACTCGTTGAAATCACCAATGCTGCCGGTTTTTAGCGGGTTAGCCGTATCGCGCTTTAAATCATCGTCGGTAAAACCGCTTAAATACAAACCCTCAGCACCAGCGGTTAATAACACAAGATCAGCGACTTCTAAGGCTTTTTTACTGGCCTGCAATGGATCAGCCTCACCGGTAAGTGTTTCAGCTTCTTCTTCGTTCATCGCCAACACAGTAACGTGTTTGTCGATGAAGTTAATCCACCACGCTGGATCTTGCGCAATAATCTGCTTAGTTCCAAGGCTTAATACAACCGGCACAGAATACTTATTAGCGTATGTTACAGCGGTCATCGTGGCTTTATCCATGGTATCACCATCGCCCACGCGCATTAGGTAAGAGCTAATCACTAACGCTGATGAAGTGGCGATAAGTGACTCGTCAATAAACTCAGGCGTTAACGCGTTCGACATGCCACTGTTAAAGGCAAATGTACGTTCGCCGTCTTCACTGATCAAGGTAAAACAGCGACCAATAGGTCCTGAAACTGGTTCTAACAGATCAAGATCCACTTTTGATGAGGTATTACACAAATATTTGTATGCATAACCCTTAGCACGAATTGGATCACTGATAACGCCGAACAATACACTGCGATCATCGCTAAGCACTGAAAAATTGTGCACGGTATTACCGATGGTGCCACCAGCGTATTCATGGCAGATCAAATTGTCACGTAGCAACTCGTTGTATATCGCTTCAGCTTGTAGATCGTCAACTAGGCATGAAGTGCCTTTTAGCAAAGAAAATCTTTCTAAAAACTCGTCATTTACTGGCGCTTCAATATCAACTAATGTTTGGTCGATGCCACAAATATGACTGGATATAATTGGCTGTTTCGCTGCGTCGTTAGATGTTTTTTTAGCTTTAACGGGAAAATAGTGTTTGATTTTTCGTTGACCAGGAAACTTCATGTATCAGCCTTAAAAGTTTAATCGCCCGTAATAATTTGAATAGCTACGAGCTTGATCTACATATTTTACCTGATTGATGTTTACAACACGGTTTTAAATTTTAAAACTGTGAATTACAACACCCTCCAAGAATTAGAGAGTATTACATTGCGTGTAATTGTTGCTCAATTAATGACTTAAGTGCAGCAATATGTTGATCGCTATCATTTAGCGCTTTGATGTAATTATATTTGCGGCCCCCTGCTCCTATAAAAACATCGCGGTTTTGTTGCTCTATTTCTTCAATAGTCTCTAAGCAATCCACTGCAAAAGCGGGACAAATAATATCAACGCTTTGTGTGCCGTTACTCGCAAGATCTTTAAGTGTAAGATCCGTGTAAGGTGTTAACCACTGCGCCTTACCAAAACGTGATTGATAAGTGATAAGCCACTGATCGTCATTTAAGCCAAGTTGCTTAACCACTGCATGCGCGGTGCGCTGACATTGTTTTTGATAAGGATCCCCTGCATCAACGTAGCGTTGCGGCATGCCATGAAAAGACAAAACCAACTTTTCGGCCTGGCCATATTGTTGCCAATGTGTGCGGATGCTGTCGGTCAGCGCATCAATGAATAGTTCATTATCACAATACTGCATAATGGTGCGCACTTGTGGGATATGCCTTGTTTTGGCAAACAGCGCCGACATTTTATCTAGTACAACCGCAGTCGTGGTCGCAGAGTATTGCGGATAAAGCGGCAATACCACGATATCTTCTATGCCTTGACCCAGTAATTTACTAATTTCATCATCGATGCTGGGTTTGCCATAACTCATCGCACTAACACAAGTAATGTTAGCGCCCTGATAATGCTCAAACTGAACATTGAGTTTGTCGCTAATCGATTGCGTTAGATAGCGCAGCGGCGAGCCTTTTCCTGTCCAAATATCTTGATATAGCTTAGCAACTTTTGGGCTTCTTAGCGGAAGAATCACCCCATATAACAAGGGTTTCCAGAAAATAGCAGGGAGATCGATAACCCGTTTATCCGACAAAAATTGTGCTAAATATCGATAAACTGCGATTGTTGTTGGCTTTGCTGGTGTGCCAAGGTTTGCAATAACAACACCGATTTTCTTTTTAGTTCCGCTCAAAACTCACCTACTTAAATGTTACTTTAAACAGCCATTGCCTTTACATCTTAAGTTGCAATTGACGATTTGATATTTCTTGCTAGCGTATCATTGCTAGACGCAAAAAAAAAGCGCCGACCTTCACAGGGCGGCGCTTTTTTAAGCACTTGATTGTTACGACAATAATTGCTTAATTTCATCACTTACTTGCGCCACAGCGCTAGTGCCGTCAAGGCTGTGATACTTGTTTAAACCTTGCTCTGCATCCGCTTTATAATAAGCAATCAGTGGCTTAGTTTGCGTATGGTAAATGGCCAAACGTTTACGTACAGTCTCTTCTACGTCGTCAGGACGAATAGACAAGTCTTCACCGGTCACATCATCTTTCATTTCAACCTTTGGTGGGTTATAAGTCACGTGATAAACACGGCCTGACCCTCCGTGAACACGACGTCCGCTCATGCGCTTAACGATATTCTCGTCTGGCACATCAATCTCTACGACATGATCAACTTCTATGCCCATGTCTTTCATACCATCGGCTTGGGCCAATGTACGAGGGAAACCGTCTAACAAGAAACCTGAAGCACAATCATCTGCCGAAATACGCTCTTTAACTAAACCAAGAATAAGATCGTCAGAAACCAATTGGCCTGCGTCCATTACTTTTTTAGCTTCAAGACCCAGCTCAGTACCCGCTTTAATCGCCGAACGTAACATGTCACCCGTCGAAATTTGTGGGATAGAAAACGTATCCATCAAAAATTGAGCCTGAGTTCCTTTACCGGCACCTGGTGCACCTAATAAGATAATGCGCATAACGTATCCTTTATCGAAAAAACTAACAAAAATTAACTGGAACGGATAATACAGAACAAAAACAAGAAGTACAGCGTTGCATGATTAGACTTTAGGCAGATAAGCCTAGTAATACCAATCCGCATTAAAGACTGCCCACTTATGCTGGTTAAAAGAAGACAAAAAAAGCCGATGACTATCGTCATCGGCTTTTCGTTTTGCTTTCGTGCTTAATTAAGCACGTGGCAGTGTTGGGTAATCTAAGCCCAACATGTTGCGCATGACGCGAACAACTTGACAGCTATAACCAAACTCGTTGTCATACCATACATAAAGAATTGTACGGTTGCCTTCAGCAATGGTTGCCTGTGAATCAAGAACACCTGCGTAACGAGAGCCAACTAAGTCACTTGATACGATTTCAGTTGAGTCAGTGTAATCGATTTGGTTTTGT
>JABSRV010000026.1 GCA_013214905.1 Psychrobium sp.
AAAATTACATATTACTACCGCCAGTAACGATAACGATTATCCACAACTAGCTATATTGACCCACCGTCTATCTGGCGCCGCATCGATGTTCGGCTTTGTTAAAATTGCTGAGTTAGCCTCGAAAATTGAACTGCTGTTAAAAGAAAAAGACATCGACCAAGCCGACAAACTCCTACTGCAGTTGCTATCCTTAATCGATGGCAGCGTGATGGGTATTAGTAAGGAATAATCAAAATTTGGTAGGTTTAAATGATGATTGCACGTCAGTTAGTTATTGCTGATGGTGGTTTCGTACGCTGTCGTGTTGTGGCTAAGAGAAAGTACTGCATATTATTTTCTCCGGCGGCCAGTGACAGTAAATTCGCCCGTTCTGTAGATAGCTTTTTCAACGCTGTGGTGGATGGTTTTGGCATAAACTATTAGCTCGTTCATAACAATTTCGGCACTATTTATGATTACGTTGATGAAGTTGAACGATTTATTAAAGCAGGTAATAGACCAGATGCCTTCATTCACAGCGTACAGAGCGGTTACTTATACTGGCTCAAACTTACATGATTACCTTAACGGCGTTGATTTTTCGCCCACGATGCAACGATCTAGCGTGGGCATTATTGATCAAGGAAATGTAAATCGTTATTTCTAACTCATCGAAAAATGGCAATGGCGTAGCGTTGATTTCAAAAGCCTACACGCCTGATACCACACCCTATGATTTCAGTCTTAAGCACTTATTCAGTCAGATCAACAGACCCTAAGCAGTGCCGGCATTTCTATACACATCATAATTTAGGTGGCGTAATTCTAGGCTGACCAACAAAAAGTTAATCGTAATAAACACTGTTGAGGCAATGCTGGAAAATACCATGACATTCGCCACTGTTTTTATTTGTTTATTTCGGTCTTGTACTGAGTGATGAGGGTTGGTCTTTTTACCGTAAATTTGCTGGGCAGCAATAGCGGAAAAAAAATACGCACGCCCCGACACTTCCAATAACACTAGTGGCGTAGCTTGCAGCATAAAATAAAACAAGATCACCGATTGACTATCCCAGTGCAACATTTTCGCTGAACCGGACACCGCATGACAATAGCTAAACCAGCGCCTAATACCACAACATTCATGCGCTGAAATAGGCGCAAATTATTCTCGATAACGTTAAGTGGTACGGGATAAAGTTTTGGATAATCTGCTTGGGGATGCTCACGCAGCACGCTATTTATTCTTTTAATGAGTTTGTGCGGAAGGTAAGTAGAAATAAGAAAAATCTGACTTAAAAATACCATTAGTAATAAAAAATTCTCTGACATAGCTTGCTCCTTAACTTAATCGGTTATTCATGATTCTGGTAAATGCGATACGAATTTCTGAATCGGTCACCGCGCTAGCTCTTAATTCGCTAATGACGCCAGCTAACTTGTTATTAACCCATAATCCTAGGTCGAAATCGCAATTGTATTTGGCGTTAGGGTGAACAAATGTACCGCGATACTCCTTTGATTCTAAAACTGAATCTCTTTCCAATAAGCGATATGGCTTGGCTACCGTTTTGTTATTGATATCTAAATCATTAGCCAACTGCCTAATAGAAGGCAATGGTACGCCTGAGGTTAAGTGCTTACTTTGTACTGCAGCCTTAATTTGTGACATGAGTTGTGAAAATAATGGTTCATCGTCATCCAAGTTGATAGAGATATGCATAATTGGCGTTCCAGTTGTACCCTGTGTTCAAGTGGTACATCAAAGAAGTTAATATATGCAAGATATTTTGTTTATACTAATTCCGATAAATAAGTGGTCTGTTGTGCGTAGGAAAAATTAACTAGTACAAAGATCAGATAATGGTCGGAATTGGTATTATTCTTCGGTGATGATTTTATGGGGAGGGGGGATTAAACAATAATGCTGTACAAACAACTAGGGCGCAACCGAGTTGCGCCCTAAGCCATCATTCCATGGCGGTTGAATCCATTTTGTCTAGTAAAGTCCATTCACTAGTCGCCATCCTTAGCGAGCCTATCCTTGGCTACCTTGTAACACCATCCTGGTATTTACCGGTATTCCTTACCGTGTATAAAGACTACATCCTGTAATCTGTGTGCTTCCCTGCGGACCAATCCTTGGTTATCTTAGACACCGTCCTGGTGCCTTTTAGCATCCGTTCTTCGTTGGCAGACTCAAAGATTACATCCTGTGATCTTTGTGCGTCCTTGCGAGCTATTCCTTGGCTATCGAGTGATACCGTCTTGGTATCCGTTGAATCCTTTCATTGCCTAGCGTTAAGAATTACGTCCTGTAGTTCTTATGTTTGCCAACGAGATAAATAATAAGATAAAACGGGCATGATGCATATACACAAAAATAAAAAAGATAACTGAGGATAGATAGTCATTCGCCTACCTGTTTATTATTTAAATAAAATCAATGCGTTAAGTCTTAACGTGAGTGCTTGTAGTCCTGCTTTTGAGAAGTATCTCACGCACTTGTAAGAGATCTCGCACATGGGGTGGTATTAAATGGCTTTATTGATATTTAACTCGAAATGAACACGGTGCTATGACAGTCTTTTATTACGGCGACTTCACTGGTATTTCTATTAATAAGGTATTGATTAGACACACTGTTAAACAGAAGTTGAGAGTTGGCAATAGCACGCTTTAGGCTGGTTATTTTGATGCATTGCCTCTACACTCTGCGGCAGTTTCGATAAGATCAATAAATTCCTATCTAATTAAAAGCATCAAATAAAATATGAAAAATAGATACCTGATCAATACACTTGTTTTGCTACTGTTGACTAGTCCTTTATGCGCCGCCGATACTAAACGTGTCATCGCGATAGATGAAAGTAATAGCACTAATGACAGCATAAAAATTAATGGCACCAAAATAAATTATAGCGCCACTACTGGCACACAACCGGTATGGGATAAATAGGGCAACGCCATTGCCAGTTTGTTTTATACCTATTATCAATGCAGTGACATAAAAGACAATAGTACACGTCCACTACCACTGCTTATCTCTTTTAACGGTGGCCCAGGTTCTGCGTCGGTATGGATGCATGTTGCGTACACTGGTCCGCGTGTTTTAAAGGTGGATGATGAAGGTTACCCACTGCAACCTTATGGCGTTAAAAGCAATCCGTATTCGGTATTAGATGTCGCAGATATTGTTTTTGTTAATCCCGTCAATACAGGCTATTCCAGAGTATTGCCGAATAAAGACGGCAAGATGCCGACACGTGATAAGCAAAAGAAGAATTTCTTTGGCGTGAATGCCGACATTAAATATTTGGCCGAGTGGGTAAATACTTTTGTGACACGCAATAATCGTTGGCGCTCGCCTAAATACCTGATTGGTGAAAGTTATGGTACAACGCGCGTTGCAGGTTTGGCATTGGCGCTGTAATCAAAGCAGTGGATGTATCTCAACGGGGTGATTTTGCTATCACCTACCGACATCGGTATAAAGCGTGATGGGCCGGTGAAGGCCGCTAATCGCTTGCCTTATTTTGCCGCTGCCGCTTGGTATCATCAAGCGCTGGAGCAAAACCTGCAACACAAGGATCTTGAACAGCTATTGCCTGAGGTAGAGCAATTTACCTTAAATAAGTATTTGCCGCCGTTAGCCAATCTTGTTGATGATTTGACTAAATGATTGGGTAAATCGCTTATCTGCTTACAACGCAGCTTGACCATGAGTTGAGTCAATTGGCGTTTGAGCATTTCAATGGTGTGATCGCCGCCTTGATTGCCAAGCGCCGCCACGCATATACAAAAGCACGCCCTAAGAACGTAAACTGCGCGCCGCTAGCTAACGCACAAGCGATGTCTGGGCTTGAACGTAATCCACTGTCCATCATTACCGATATTTTGTCGCCGTATAACTCTTAATACGTTGCAGCGGTCGCACTGGCGCTTCTCCAACGTCTAACTGCCTTGCGTTGCGCCATGATTTGAAACGACCACGCCGTCGGCACCTAACGCAATAGAGCTGGCGACATCGGTTTCACTGATCACGCCTTTAATGATCAAATTACCGGGCCACATATCACGAATAACTTTAAACTGTCGGCATCCACATTGCCCATCACCGTATTGTTCATAAAGTTAGCCAGTTCGCTAGTAGGCATGTTTTTATCCATATACGGTTTTAGGGTGACCATTTCTGGTTTGCCAGCCAATGCAGTATTTAACAACCACCGTGGACATTTAAGCATATCGATAATGTTGCTAATGGTCATTTGAGCTGGCATTGATAAGCCATTTTTAATGTTATTGTGGCGATAACCAAACGTAGGTACGTCCACCGTGATCATCAAATTTTTATAACCAGCGGCGATAAGACGTTTAATTAAATCGATGCGGATATGATCCTTTGTCGGATTATATAACTGATACCATGCTTGGCCTTCTGATACCTGCGCGATACGCTCTAATCCACCTGAGGACACGGTGCTTAATACGTAAGGGATGTTGGCGTATAAGGCCGCTTTAGCAAGTATTTCTGGCGCGTTCCGCCACATGAGTCCTTGCAAACCAATGGGTGCAATGCCAAGGCGCAGTGTAGGTATGACCCATGATGGTGGTTTCTAAGGATGTTTGAGTGACACAAGACAATAGGTTGCTGCGTAACTCGACAGCGCGGATCGCCGTGGTATTTTTTGCTAAGCCAAACTCCTCGTTACTGCCGCCTTCTAAATAATCAAAGGTAAACTTTGGAATTCTACTTTTTGCTTTTGCGCGTAAATCAGCCACACCGGGATATTTTTGATTCATCGTCATGCCAACACCATTTTCATTTCAGGGCATTGAGCATAACGTGGGCAACGATTATCGATTATTACTCATTTAGAAATGAATAGATTCCAAATGAGTGCTAATCGATTTTTATGCTTATAACGCTAAATAGAGCATATATAAGTGAGCCGCACTCCAGCTAAAGTTTGTTGCACCTTGCACGGCGCCAGTTTCTGGATTGTAATTCTCGCGTATAGCACCCTTGCCATTAAGGCCTTGCGCGTGTTGATAAAGCTTGTCGGTTAACTGCGCTGCTTCTTGATCATAACCATAGTTTTTTAAGGCAATGATGCCAAAGTACAATTGATCAAGCCATACACGGCCGCGCCAGTAAATGTCGGCATGATATGCCGGATTCGTTTGAGACGCTGTGCCTAACGGGATCAATGTATTAAATTCGTTGCTATCGAGCATTACTTTAATAACTTGCTTCGCTTTATCGTTGTCGGCAATGTTAGCCCACAACGGGCTCCAGCCTTCTGGGCCTCGACCACGATTGGTTAGCAGTATGCCAGCACAGCCATGCCGGTCGGTGATATCTTGCACGGATATTTGTCGGTCATAATAAAATCCACTTTGCTTATCATAAAAACACTGATTGACGCGCGTTGCCAAGATTGAGGCTTGCTTTGATAATTTATTCGCGAGCGTTATCTTCCCTAGTTTTCTAGCCATTTTTGCAAGTATTTCTTTCTCAAGGGCTAGGTAACTATTTAGCTCGACAGATTCCTGGTTAATCGAAAAACCAAGTAAATTACCTCTTGCGTCGGTATTACTAAAGAAGCGTACTTGCCAATCTTTACGCGCCTGTATAAGTGCTTTCTTCGGAGAATGTTGTGGGTAGGATTTTGTCGCATATTGCTCTAATTGCTCAGGAGAAATAAAACCAAAACGGGCAGCGTTGTCCATGCCTGACTCCCAGCCCGCCGCATGTTGTGCGCCAATATTGAGTGCCTGATAGTCGGCTTGATTTAAGATGTTTTCATACAAGTCCATGCCATGACATTGATACCATTTATTTTCTAATGCTTGGCATTGCTTAGTGACTAATGCAGAGACTTGCTCATATTGCACCTTAAAGCTGATTTGACCTTGCGCATTATTGTGTAGACGGTGTTTGGTTGCGCCGTATTCAACTAAACCATTTTTATTGTGATCACGATTGCGATACCACCACTGATGATAGGCAATAAGTTTTGGAAATAGCTCAACCAACAAAGCACTATCGTTAGTTTCTTTATACAATTGCCAAACCGCCCATGCCGCTAACGGTGGCTTAGTATTCCTTTCATTCCAATTGCCACCGTCGCCTTGGCGTGCACTGTCTTTATTGTAAAAAATGGCGTCGATAAGCATGCCGTGATCTTGTGATCTTAAGGTATCGTCAACAGTGACTTGGTAATCAAACATCGCGTTAATGTTTTGCTTGGCGATGGTTGGATTAAAGCTTGCCATCGCATAGGCGTGTTTCCATGTATCCCATGCCCAGGCTCCATTAAACCATCGTGCGGTAACCGATGGTGAAACCATGTCATGCAATATTGCGCCAGCAGGACTCCGCCAGTTAGCATTTAATGTTTCAATGGCTTTAACCGCAAGCTTGTTTTTTGCTGCGTCAGAGTTGGTTTTTATAAGCCCTTTAGCAAGGTATTGCTGCCAGCGCTGTTTGCTCTGTTGCCAAAACTCTACTGGTTGCTGCAAGATGCCTTGCACAACCTTTTTACCGTCTGACGCCTCTTTCGTATTATGCCAGTAACTGTGGGTGCTAAAGATATCAAACTGTTGCTGCGCTTTTATCTGTACATTGCTGGTACTAACGTAACTCAACTCTGTCTTATTAATGTAGGTTTTACTCTTAATAGAACGCGAAATTTGATATTCAGCGCTGCCAGAATTAAGTAGATTCCAAGTATTGCGTAATTCACTAAAACCAATGTTAATGCCGTGATCGTTGCTTGATAAATGCCGCTGCCAATTTGGCAGGGCCTGCTCAATCGATCTTTTTTCATCCCATTGAGATAACAGTTGTCCTTGCCAATTAAGCTTTAGTTCTAGAGTAGTCCTACCTTTATTTACGATGGTTGTATTAATCAATGCCGTTCTGTTGCCAACGAAGCGCAATGCTAATATCAGTGTTAAATTATCAAACTCATATCGTTGTTGTAGTACTCCAGGCAGAGATTGGATAACAACCTTTGCACTCGTAAGATCGTAACGTTGTTGTGTTTTGATATCAAAGATAGATAGCTTTTCTAGTTTGCCAGCGAGGTACAAACTATATTCTTGGGCAATAATTAGTGGACCGGTAAACGCGCCATATGAAGTCGCTTTATCAGGCAATAAATATCCGTGCCAGCTACCATGATCAAAGAGTGGATTAAAATGCTGATTACCATATTTATCATAATCTTTCATCTTGCCGGGCGTACCCGACCTATCGATGACATTAGCGTACTGGCTGCTAACTTGATGGCTAGTTGTGCTGCTCGCGACGACTGGCACAGCAATACATAAAAGCGATAACAAGAGACACAGTATTAGTGATAAACGGATCCGCATTTTCAAACTCCAAAGCACATCAAAAATAAAGGCATAAAATACATAGAAAGTGCAGTAAATTCAATGGTAATAAGTACATAGTCATGGTTGTTTATTAGACAGTGCGTTAATTATTTTTAACATACAGTTTGTGTTGTCAGTTTAAATATTAGATTGTATACTTTATCTTCGCTAAATTAGTGGCTGAAGTTCACAGTACGTTATTGTTGCTTATGATGATTCTGCTATTGACAGCTGATTCCTTAATTTGTCAAATTAAACAAGGACGTGCATGAGAGATGCGAATTTTGAGTCTGAAGATAAAGCGGCTGTAGCTAGCCTATTTTCGATGTGTAGACGACTTTATTTACTTCCCTTATCCGGGGCGATATTCGTGTTGTTGGCTATTATATTGTTCAGTGTTGCAATAGAAAAATTTGAATACCAAGTCGAAATACAAAAACAACGCATTGCCACTGAAAAACGGGTAAATGACGTAGCAACCATTTTATCCTCAGCCATGAATGTTAGGCTTAATCTCACTAGCAGCCTTAAAGCGTTCGTAGCCACGCATCGTCAATTCTCAACGACAGACTTTAATCATTTCGCCTCGGTACTCAAAGGTGATTTGTTAGGAATATCAAGTCTGCAACTTGCACCTAATGGGATTGTTAAATATGTCACCGATCTTAGTCGAAATAGACAAGCGGTAGGTCATAATTTATTGGTTGATCCTAAACGCAAAGTCGCTGCTGAACAGTCAATTATGGAACACAGTTATATCATAGCGGGCCCTTTAGATTTAATCCAAGGTGGGCGAGCAGTCATCGCCAGAAGGCCTATTTATTTCTCTAATGCAGAACAAAAAGAAGAAAAATTTTGGGGTTTTGCGATCATTTTGATCGACATTGATACTTTGCTAAAAAGTACGTTAATGAGCTCCTTACAAGAAGATTTTAATGTAGCTATTCGAGGGACGGATGGTTTAGGTGCTGCAGGTGATGTCTTTTACGGCAAGGCTTCTGTCTTTGAATCGCCACTGGCAGTGGCAAATATATCGCTGCCCAATGCAAGTTGGCAGTTATCAGTTCAAGCCAAATCACAACGTATACAGAGTGGTTTTATTGGTTCTTCGCTGTATTGGTTTACTAACATATTATTAGCAATTATTGGCGCTGTTATTATATATTCGATGCTTGATAGACCGCGAAAGTTAAAATCAATCATTGAAAGCGCTACGGCCAAATTACGCTTTGAAATTACTCAACGGCAAGAAGCTGAAAGTAAAATCCGTTTCTTAGCATTGCACGATGAGTTGACTAGTTTACCTAATCGACGTTTATTTGATGAACTTGGCAAGCAAGCGCTTAGTGTGGCGAAGCGAGAGAATATGCCCTTTGCCGTACTATTTATCGATGTCGACGGATTTAAAACCATTAACGATACGTTGGGTCACGCATTTGGCGATGGCATATTAAAAATGTTTGGCCAACGTTTAAAACAGCAGGTACGTGAACCCGACATCGTGGCGAGGTTTGGAGGTGATGAATTTGTCATTCTGTTAAGTGATAATTGCCATCTGATAGGCGCTGAAAAAGTAACTAAGAAGATTATCAGTGCCATTGCGAAACCATTTAGGCTTTCTGGTGAAACCGTCAGCATTGGCGCTAGCGTCGGCATTGCCGTATATCCCGATCATGGTATTAGCATCGAGCAGCTATTAAAGATAGCCGACTTAGCGATGTACAGTGAAAAAATGAAGAAAAAAACTGACGAGCAAGTAATGATCTAGCTAAGAAAACAGTAAAATCCTGCAATAAGCTATCGATAAATAAAATGATTAACACAAGGTAAAACATAACAAAGATGGTGGCCCTTCCCAGACTCGAACTGGGGACCTGACGATTATGAGTCGTATGCTCTAACCAACTGAGCTAAAGGGCCATCTTTTGATGCAGCAACAGATTTGTTGGAGCGACGCTAGTATAAGCATATTTTTTTTTGTAGTCACCTCATTGCGAGATATATTTGTCTAAGCGGTGATTATTTATTCATTATTTGTGTTTTTTATCGATTATGTCTAATTTTAGTCCGTCGGGGTGATAGAAATTACCGGTATTCGGCTTCTTGTCATTGCATGCACGGATGAACGTACTGAGATAATGCAGGAGTATAAAGCCTGGCATGTGCAAACACGGAACGATCATCCTGCTTCGCTCTACCGATTATATCCTTGTCATCGTGAACATTCGGCTCCTTGCCATCTCGATAACCGCTCCTGCGTTATCCTAATATGCACATTGCCTACAGGATGTAGGTACTTAGGTTTTGCAGGAGCATAAAACCTGGCATGTGCAAACATGGCACCGCCGATTGTCTACATGGATGTAGGTACTTAGGCTTTGCCGGGAGCATAAAGCCTGACCGTTCATCCTGAACATAAAAAAAGGGGCTGAATAATCAGCCCCTTTTTCAAATCAACTCAAACGATTACTCGTCTAAGAAGCTCTTAAGTTGTTCTGAGCGAGATGGGTGACGTAATTTACGTAACGCCTTCGCTTCGATTTGACGAATACGCTCACGTGTTACGTCAAACTGCTTACCAACTTCTTCTAACGTATGATCGGTATTCATGTCGATACCAAAACGCATTCTAAGTACTTTTGCTTCACGAGCAGTAAGACCAGCTAATACGTCGTTAGTCGCCAATTTAAGGCCTTCAGACGTTGCTGATGCCAATGGTAGCTCAAGTGTTGTATCTTCAATGAAGTCACCTAAATGTGAATCATCGTCGTCACCAATTGGCGTTTCCATTGAGATTGGCTCTTTAGCAATCTTAAGTACTTTACGGATTTTGTCTTCCGGCATTTGCATGCGTTCAGCCATTTCTTCCGGTTGTGGTTCGCGTCCCATTTCTTGCAACATTTGGCGAGAAATACGGTTTAGTTTGTTAATTGTTTCGATCATGTGTACTGGAATACGAATAGTACGTGCCTGATCGGCAATTGAACGGGTGATTGCTTGACGAATCCACCATGTCGCATAAGTTGAGAATTTGTAACCACGACGGTATTCAAATTTATCAACCGCTTTCATCAAGCCGATGTTACCTTCCTGAATTAAATCAAGGAACTGTAAACCGCGATTGGTGTATTTTTTAGCAATCGAGATAACTAAACGTAAGTTCGCTTCAACCATTTCTTTCTTAGCACGGCGAGCTTTCGCTTCACCAATGGACATACGGCGATTGATGTCTTTGATTGAAGAGATTGTTAAGTCTGTTTCTTTTTCAATAACGATTAGTTTATTGATAGCACGGATGATTTCAACTTCGTTGTCTTCAAGTGCTGCAACATACGGTTCGTTTGATTTTAGCGCATCAAAAAACCATGTTTTATCTGTTTCGTTGCCAGGGAATACCTTGGTGAAATCACGCTTAGGCATTTTCGCTCGGGTAACTGTAAACTTGATAAGTAGACGTTCTTGTACTCGAATGCGATCCATTACGTCACGCATGCCTTTGACCATACGGTCAAATTGCTTCGGGATTAAGCGGAATTTACGGAAGGTTTCACTTAGCTCTGTAGTCGCAGTTTTAGTATCTTCGTGAGCACGTCCTTTTTCGACGGCTAACGCTTTAACTTTTTCAAATGCATCACGAAGTTCGCCAAATTTCTCACGCGCCTCTTCTGGATCAGGACCCGTGTCTACTTCTTCTTCGTCTTCATCATCATCTTTATTGTCATCTTTCTTTTGTTGCTCGTTAAGCGCAGAGCCGATGTGAGATGCCGTATTAGCGATGAAGTCTTCAGCGTTTGGATCTAAGAAATGGGTGATAATGTCACTCAAACGCATTTCTTCGGCTTCAAATTTGTCGAACTGATCGAGCAAAGAACTGATAGCGGCAGGGTAATCAGAAACAGACACTTGAACCTGCTTGATACCTTCTTCTATACGCTTAGCGATAACAATTTCGCCTTCACGTGTCAGTAATTCTACCGTACCCATTTCACGCATGTACATGCGCACTGGGTCGGTTGTTCTACCAATTTCACCTTCAACGGTGGCGAGTACTTGAGCGGCTGCTTCAGCAGCGTCTTCATCGGTACTGTTTTCAGACATCATGATGGTATCGCGATCAGGTGCAGTTTCGTACACTCGAATGCCCATGTCATTGATCATCTGGATAATATCTTCAATCTGGTCGGAATCGACCATGTCCGACGGTAAATGGTCATTAACCTCTGCATAGGTTAAATAGCCTTGTTCTTTACCTTTGGCAACAAGAATTTTAAGACGAGATTGTGAGGTTTGCTCCATAGATTTTATCCACTGTAAATGCTGACATAAAAATAATAGCAACAAAAAGGTTGCAAGGGACTAATTATAGCCGTTTATAACTAAAGCGGCTAGTTAAGTTATAACTCATTTGCGATTAAATGCGCATATTCTTGACGCTCTTCACTGGTTAAGCCTTCCACTCTGGATTTATGGGATAACTGCTCTAGGCGTAGCTCTAAGTGTTTGCTCAATATTTGAACTATTGTGTCTACAAAATGCGACTCTAAGTTCTCGTCGGCAACGTCATGTTGCCAACCTGCTAATTTTAAGAGTGGCGTATATTGCTCGGTATTACGCCAGCGTTCCAATAATTGTGCCGAACTCATGTCGGGTTGCTGGTGAACTTGGTCGATCATTTCTTGTAATAAGTCGGTGCCTTTTAGCCTAACTTGATCCAAACGCGGAATGCCCTGCAGTTCATTAGCCAATTTAGGATGCTGAATTAATATGCCAATAGCTTGTCTGACAATGGAGCCGCGATTGGCTTTTTTATTTTTCTTTTGCAATGACGTGACTGGTGATTTTTTAATAAAACGTTCGAGCGATTGCACTTCAAGCCCAAGGTATTTAGCCAGCTTCTCTTTCATCATTTGTGCAAAAACACCGTCGCTGATGCTGTTCACCATAGGCAATGCTAGATTGGCGAGTTTGGAGCGACCATCTTCCGAATCCATTTCTACTTGCGCAATTAAATTATCAAACATAAATTGTGATAATGGCGTTGCTTTATTAACCAAGGAAATGAAGGCGTCTTCACCGAGTTGACGGATCATGGAGTCCGGATCTTCGCCGTCAGGCAAAAACATAAATTTCATTTGGCGGCCGTCTTGCAATTGCGGTAGCGCATTTTGCAAGGTGCGCCATGCGGCGTCTCGACCCGCTCTATCACCATCATAAAAACAGATAATTTCACTGGTATTACGAAACATTAATTGTAATTGTTCGGTGGTGGTGGAGGTGCCCAATGAGGCAACCGCCCAACTAACGCCATGCTGCGCTAGCGCTACCACGTCCATATAACCTTCGACCACTAATAATCGTTTGAGATCGCGGTTGGCTTGCTTGGCTTCATAAAAACCGTATAACTCAAAGCCTTTATGAAATATCGGGGTTTCTGGTGAGTTCAGATATTTTGGCATGGTGTCGTCGATGACACGGCCACCAAAACCGACCACTCGACCACGGCGATCTCTAATTGGAAACATCACACGGTGGCGAAAACGATCGTAAATTCGACCTTTTTCATTTTTGATCAATACGCCAGTATCTAATAATTGGTTTTCACGATCCTTGTCAAAACGACCGCCGTTAAGACAGAATTTATCTTTCACTACCTGCCAGTCATCTGGTGAATAACCGATACCAAACTGTTTGGCGATGTCGCCACTTAAACCACGGTGTTTGAGGTATTCAACCACGGTTTTTCCGTTTTTATGTGTCTGTAGTTGTTGGCGGAAAAACTGTGCGACTTGTTCCATTAGTTCGTAGTAATCGAGTTTTTGTTGTTTTTCGATACTGTATTGCTGGGCGGTTTTTTGGCTGTCACCACTGTCTTCGCGTGGCACTTCAAGATTGTACATTGAGGCCAGTTCGTCGATGCTATCAACGAAATCTAGGCGGTCATATTCCATTAAGAAGGAAATGACATTGCCGCTAGCCCCACAACCAAAGCAATGATAAAACTGCTTGTCTTGGCTTACGTGGAATGATGGACTTTTTTCGCCATGAAATGGGCAACAGGCTACATAACTCTTACCGGCTTTTTTAAGTTTAACGCGAGAGTCAATCAGATCGATAATATCGGTTCGGGCGATTAAGTCATCGATAAAATGTTGCGGAATTAAACCAGCCATCGGGTGCCTTTCGGATAAAAACTAGAATTACATTTTATGGGAATTGTGTGTGCGACGCTAGTGTCTTTGAATCAGGAGATTTCAATAATAATGGCTGACAAACAAATAAGCCGTGCTAGGCACGGCTTATTCTGCATCAACGTTGTACAATTAAGTACGTGGTAAATAGGGTTTAGCCAGCAAACGCTGCCTTGATTAAACCACTAATTTTACCTAAATCAGCACGACCTTGAACCTGAGGTTTAAGGATAGCCATGACTTTCCCCATCTCTTGCATTGAAGACGCGCCAGCTTTTTCGATTGCATCTTTAATCAAGGCGTTTATTTCATCGCTGGTCAGTGGTTTCGGTAAAAACTCCTCAATCACTGTGATTTCTTGCAATTCGATGTCGACTAAATCTTGACGATTAGCGTCTTCAAATTGGGTAGCTGCATCGCGGCGTTGCTTTACCATTTTAACAAGAATAGCCAATACATCGGCATCCTCTAAGGTAATGCGCTCATCGATTTCACGTTGTTTAACGGCAGCAAGAGCCATACGAATAGTTTTAAGGCGAAGCTTATCTTTAGCTCGCATAGAAACTATCATTTGCTCTTTAAGTTGCTCTAATAGGTCCATAGTCATACTAATTCCAATTACGTTAGTGCTTAGTATAAACGCTTGCGACGTGCATTATCACGGCTAAGTTTCTTAGCTAGACGCTTAGAAGCAGCTGCTTTAGCGCGCTTACGTTCAGTCGTTGGCTTTTCATAGTGCTCACGACGACGAACTTCAGATAAGATACCCGCTTTTTCGCATGAACGTTTGAAACGACGTAGTGCTACGTCAAATGGTTCGTTTTCTCTAACTTTAACTATTGGCATTTGCCTTTCACCTCGAAGGTTGTTTCATTAAGCCAAGTGCAAATAACTTGCAGGGCTGTCAAATTTGGTGCGCTATTTTAATCTGAACGCCGCCGTCTTGTAAAGCAAGAACAGTGGATGACGTTAAATTAATTGCTCGCTAGTATAGCTAAAGTCTATGGCAATTGACAATTGCCTTTTGTAAATTAATTGAACTATTGACTAAAACGTTAGCAACATCTACCTTTTACAGCGCTGAATAATTGTTTATGCCTATATCCTAATTGGCTTTGCGGGTATAATCGCCACAAGTTAATTAAATTAAGTTTACCGATAATGCGAATTTTAGGAATAGAGACCTCTTGTGATGAAACCGGCATTGCGATATATGATGATGAGAAAGGCCTGCTGGCGCATCAATTATATAGCCAAGTGAAGTTGCACGCCGATTATGGCGGTGTGGTGCCTGAATTGGCATCAAGGGATCACTCGCGTAAAATTATTCCGCTTATTCGTCAAACATTGGCCGAGGCTAATTGCAGCAGTGATGATATTGACGGCGTCGCTTACACTGCTGGTCCTGGGTTGGTTGGTGCATTGTTGGTTGGTGCTTCGGTGGCACGCTCTTTAGCTTATGCTTGGGGCAAACCTGCGGTGGCAGTGCATCATATGGAAGGGCATTTACTCGCGCCAATGTTAGAAGAGCATAAACCTGACTTTCCATTTTTAGCGTTATTAGTGTCTGGCGGCCATACGCAAATGGTGCGCGTTGATGGCATAGGGCGTTATGAAGTGATGGGCGAGTCCATTGATGACGCGGCGGGTGAAGCCTTTGATAAAACAGCCAAGTTGCTTGGTTTAGATTATCCGGGCGGACCACGTTTATCAAAACTGGCCGAGAAGGGCGATAGTTCGCGTTTTACATTTCCTCGACCTATGACCACTAAACCTGGATTAGACTTTAGCTTTAGCGGTTTAAAGACTTCTGCCGCCAATACTATTCGTGCCGAGAGTAATGATGATCAAACACGCGCCGATATTGCCCGTGCTTTTGAAGACGCGGTGGTTGATACGCTGGCGATAAAACTTAAACGTGCGTTAAAAATAACGGGATTAAAGCGTTTAGTGGTTGCGGGTGGTGTGAGCGCCAATAGGCATTTACGTGAGCAACTTGAACTATTAATGAAAAAAAGAGGCGGTGAAGTCTTTTATCCGCGTTTAGAATTTTGTGCCGACAACGGCGCGATGATCGCTTATGCGGGTATGCAACGTTTAAAGGCTAATCAAACCGTTGGTTTAGAAATTAGTGCTACGCCGCGCTGGCCAATGGACGAGCTGCCACCAGTTTAGGCTTGATTCAAAAATAAGAAGAAATAGCGTTGTGCTATTTCTTTTTAGCTATTTTTTTCCACACTTTAGGCTCTTCCCCACGCCATAACCGTGCAATGTTGGGCTGATGACGAATTAAAATCAGCAGGCACAACATAGATACCGCACTGGTATAATCGGGTTTGATAAAATAGGTTAGCACTGGCGCTAGAAATGACGCAAATATAGCGGCTAACGAAGAATACCCCGTCACCACTAATGCGACTAGCCAGCTAGCGAGCAATATACCCGTAAGATCTAAGCCTATTGGCAACATCGCGCCAAGCGCGGTAGCAACGCCTTTACCGCCTTTAAATTCAAAGAATATCGGGAAAATGTGACCGATGCAGGCCGCTACTGCCACTAAGCCAAGAATGAATGGTTCTAATCCCAGAAAATATGAGCACCATACGGGAATAATACCTTTAGCGAGATCGCACAATAATACAAATACGGCAGGCTTGGTGCCGCCCAAACGTAAAATGTTTGCTGCGCCAGGGTTTTTTGAGCCGTGTTGACGGGGAGCTGGCAATTTATAAAAGCGTGCCACGACGACGGCACTCGATAAGGAGCCGGCAAGATACGCTAATATCACCATTAAAATGGTTAACGGAATAATCATGTTATAACTTCTTGCACATTTGCTGGCTGTTTTCCTAAGTAAAATACGCTATATTAGCGCCGCATAACCACGTGAGGTTGACTTAACTTTACTAAGTATATGCTTTGCTTGTCTAAAAAGGTATCCGACCTTTGCCAAGTGCGCTATTAACCTGACCACAAATCTTTTGAGAGTATGTATGGATTTAGTTTTTATTAAGCAGTTAACTGTCGAAACCACCATTGGTGCTTACGATTGGGAAAAAACCATTAAGCAAACATTGCTGCTCGACATTGAAATGGCCTGGGACAATAAAGCGCCCGCACAAGATGATGATTTGCATAAAGCCCTTGATTACGCGTCGGTATCGCAGCGTCTGACAAGCTGGTTAAGCGATCAAAAAATAGAATTAATTGAAACCGTGGCAGAACGTGTGGCGGCTATTTTACTTGACGAGTTTTCGGTTAGCTGGCTGAAATTAACCGTGCACAAACCAGATGCTGTCGACAATGCATCTGGTGTTGGCGTAACCATTGAGCGTGGAGTCAAAGGCTAATGGCACAGATATTTATCAGTGTTGGCAGTAATATAGACAGAGCACATTATATTCGCCAAGGCATCGCTGCGCTAAGTCAAGTCTGTAAAAACTTTGTCGTCTCGTCGGTATTTGAAAGTGAATCTGTTGGTTTTGACGGCAGCAACTTTTACAACTTGGTTTGCGGCGGTGACACCAAGTTATCGGTTGACGAAATAAGCAGTTTGTTACGACAAATAGAAGTCGATAATGGCCGAGTACGCAGCGCCAAAAAATTTAGCTCACGCACACTCGATTTAGATTTACTCACCTATGACACCCTTATTTGTGAGCATCCAGCCCAATTACCACGCCACGAAATTGACAAAAATGCCTTTGTCTTGTGGCCGCTGGCGCAAATTGTGCCGCTCGCCGTGCACCCCGTATTACAACAAAGTTATGGCCAATTATGGGAAAGCTACAATAAGCAGCAACAATCGCTGTGGATTATCGAGTTTGACTGGAAGGGAAGTTATTAATGTCAACGTTTGAAATTTTTATATTATCTATTATTCAAGGTTTTACTGAGTTTTTACCTATTTCTAGTTCGGCGCATTTAATCTTGCCATCACAAGTCTTAGGCTGGAACGATCAAGGCTTAGCCTTTGATGTCGCTGTGCATTTAGGCACGTTGTTGGCGGTAGTGATTTATTTTCGTAAAGAAGTAGTGAGCATTTTGTCGGCGTGGGTATCCTCATTTACCGGCAATCACAATGGCGAAAGTCGACTCGCCTGGTGGATTATCGTAGGCACTATTCCAGCGGGATTATTCGGTTTATTGGCAAAAGACCTTATTGAAATATACTTGCGCAGTGCATGGGTGATTGCCGGCACAACCATCGCCTTTGGTTTGTTGTTATGGTGGGCGGACGCTAAAGCCAAGCAAGTGAAAGATGAATATAAGCTCACGCTTTCTAATGCAATTTTCATTGGCATGGCGCAAGCACTAGCGCTTATTCCTGGCACGTCGCGCTCTGGCATTACCATGACCGCCGGATTAATGCTGGGCATGACACGTGAAAGTGCTGCCCGTTATTCGTTCTTACTCTCTATCCCAATCATTATCATGAGTGGCGGTTATACAGCCTTAGGTTTTTTAGACGACGGCGTAACCGTGAATTGGAGCGAGTTAGGCTACGGCGCTATACTTTCATTCATTAGCGCCTATGTGTGCATTACCTTCTTTTTGAACGTGATTAGCAGAATGGGTATGTTGCCATTTGTTATCTACCGTTTGCTATTAGGTTTCGGTCTTCTTGCTTTCTTGCTTTGGTAAGCTAATAGCGGCAACTCGGGCCTTGAACAGCGCTTCTTTGATTGCTGGGCCCTTGATGCCTTGTTTGATGATGTCTTGCACATTAACCGCGGTGGCACGCGCTAAGTATTGTGCCATTACTGCACGTTGCGGGTAAGGCTCGTTTTCAAAATGCAGGCGACCTCGAGCATCCGCCTCACAGGTAATTAAGAACTCTTCAAAACGTTGTGGCTTTCGCCATGCATCTGTCTTATCAAATAATTTTATAATGGTATCTTTTCGCATGTCATCACAGCGGTGAATTTTACAATGATGGTCGCTAACCATTAGCGCTAATTCCTTATGCACATTAGGCACCCGTAGTCGCTCGCACAACCGCTCAATTATCTTTAGGCCAACTTGACCGTGACCGTGATGTGACGGCCATTTCTCTGATGGTGTTACCGCTTTCCCTAAGTCGTGTACTAATGCCGCAAAACGAATGCTGGGTATATTGGTTAATAGACTGGCTTGCTGTAAGACCATCATAGTATGAATGCCGCTGTCTATTTCGGGGTGCCATTTTTGCGGGTTAGGTACGCCGTATAAACTATCCAATTCAGGCAGTAATACCTGTAACGCGCCGCATTGGCGCAATACTTCAAAAAACACCTGCGGCTTATCGGCAGTTAATGCATTGCTCATTTCTTGCCACACACGTTCGGGTGTCAGATGATCCAATTCACCATTACTGCTTAATTCACTCATCAGCTGCATTGTTTCGCTTGCCACGCTAAAACCAAGGTGAGCGAAACGCGCAGCAAACCGCGCCACGCGTAATACGCGTAGAGGATCTTCACTAAAGGCGGGAGATACGTGGCGTAAAATCTTATCTTTTAAGTCTTGCTGACCATTAAAGGGATCAATGATCTTACCGTCATCTGATTGCGCCATGGCGTTTATGGTGAGATCGCGCCTAATAAGATCTTGCTCTAGTGTGACGTCGCTGGCGCTATATACGTCAAATCCCGTATAACCATGACCTGATTTACGCTCGGTGCGCGCTAACGCATATTCTTCTTTGCTTTTGGGATGTAAAAATACCGGAAAGTCTTTGCCTACTTGTTGATAGTTGTTATCGAGCATGTGTTGGGGCGTCGCGCCAACCACCACCCAGTCGCGATCCTTAATAGTAATGTTTAATAACGAGTCTCGCACCGCGCCGCCAACTAAGTAGGTATTCACATCTAATCCTTATAAATTATCTGACAACATTGTATCAGATCTTTGACTTTTGCCACGCGAGTCATTATTTTACTGTGATCGTATAAGATAAAGGTAATCGCAAATGTATCAGGCTTTTTATGGCCTCAATGAGGTGCCATTTTCAATCGCACCCAACCCAAAATATTTATTTTTAAGCTCACAGCATCAACAAGCCATTGCACATCTGCAATATTGCTTAAACGATGGCGGTGGTTTTGTGCTGCTTACTGGTGAAGTGGGCACAGGGAAAACAACCTTAGCCCGCTCATTGTTGGCGGAATTACCAGAGACGACGGATGTTGCTTCAATTTTAAACCCTACGTTAAGTGAAATTGAATTATTGGCTTGTTTGTGTGACGAGCTAAAGATTAGTTATAGCAATGAGCCAACGCTGAAACAATTAACCGACGTATTGCGCGAATATTTATTGAATAATCATCAGCAAGGTCGCAATACCTTGTTAGTGATTGATGAAGCGCAGCATTTACGCAGTGAAGTATTAGAGCAACTGCGATTACTCACTAATTTAGAAACCGATTATAAAAAGCTGCTGCAAGTAGTTCTTATCGGTCAGCCTGAATTGCAGCAACAGCTAAAACAAGCGCATTTACGCCAATTGGCGCAGCGTATTACTGCTCGTTATCATCTTGTGCCGCTAAATAAAGACGATGTTAGTGCATATATCGCTCATCGCTTATCAATCGCAGGTCGTGATAGCGCGCTGTTTAGTAAAAAATCCTGTGCACTAATCCATAAACTCAGTGGCGGCATTCCGCGCATTATTAATTTGATTTGTGACAAGGCGTTATTACACGCTTATGGACATCAATTAACCATTATTGATTGTCCAACGATTACCTTAGTCGCTAAAGATATTTTAATTATTGATAATGACAACGAAACCAAAATATTAATGCGTTGGCCTCTCGTTGCTAGTCTCTTTAGTTTTGCTATTGGCTTTTCGCTGTTTTATTGGCTGAGTCCTGCGCCGAGCATCGCTCCAGCAGTAATGCCAATGGTGATGAGCGACACACCAGAGATAGATACAGGCTCAGTGAATTTTGATACACAGTTATTGCCATTGCTCAGCGGCGCGACACTACAGCAAACTGCGTTTAGCGGTTTAATGGGACTTTGGGGCACAGAACGTGGCGCTGGTACTAATCCTTGTCGCTCAGCTAAACAATATGGTTTGCGCTGTATGTCAGGGACTGGTTGGGGAGAGCTGCTTGATTATAATCATCCCGCGACTATCTCAATCCGCTATTCAGGGCAGGTTTATCATGGCGTTTTACTCAGTGTTACTGATAACGACAAGGTACGCGTACAATTTAATCAGCAACGTTTATCGCTGGATAAAAACTGGTTGTTGGCGCACCTTACCGGTCAGTTTACTTTGTTATGGCAGCCACCGAGTGATTTTGTGAGTGCTTTGCGTATGAACAGTCAAGGTGAGGCGGTGCGTGTTTTGTCATCGATGCTCAATGCGCATTATCAATTGCCATCGCAAAATGAAGATGTCTTTGGCCGCTCGTTAGAGACACTAGTAAAGCGTTTTCAACGCGATAATCAATTATCAGTTGATGGCATTGCCGGCGCAAAAACGTTGCTTAAATTACAAGTAGCCACCAAACAACACAGCCATGTATTAAAGACTGTCGCCACAGAGGTAAATAGTTAATGTCGATTAAAGTTAATTTAGCGTGGTTATTGCCTGTGCTAACCTTATGTTTGGGAGCTGCGTTGGCTCATTTTTTATTGCACTCTGCGAGTGACGCTGCTGCATCGCAAGAGCTTGCAGTCAGTGCTAAAAAAGAAGTAGCTGTTACTCAAGATTACTCGTTTAATGTGACCGAAGTGACTCTGCCGCCAAAAGCGTTGGCGTATCAACCGCAACTCATTGCCAACCTTGAGCACGATAAGGTAGTTATCACCGCGCCTAAAGCGGTCGCTGTCAAGGCTAAAGAAAAGGCTGCACCATTGACCAGTGTTAGTGGTGATTCGCCACTGGCTGCGCGATTTAATCGGGTGTTGGCGCAAATGCAGCAAGAGAAAGAACAGCCTAAGCAGCACACAACCTTGCACGCTAAACCGCTTGAAGAGTACCCGCAATGGTTTCAGACCTTAGTACCTGCACTTAATTTTAGTGCGCACATTTATGCCGATAGTGGTGATGAGCGCTGGGTGAAGGTAAACAAGCAAGTCGTTAAGGAAGGCGAATTAATTGATTCGAATATGCGTCTGGTGGCAATTGGACCACAGCAAGTCGTCATAGAAATGCAGCAACGACAATTCATATTGCCATCACTGGCGACATGGAAATGATAATGATTTAACAATAAGAAGATAATAGATTATAATAGTCTGCACTTTAGCTCGTTATGACTAAATAATTTTATGCTCACTTATAAAAAGTGGGCTCACTTCAAGGAACATGGATATGGATGTTAACGACACTCCTCAAGAACAATCGACTCTAATCGCGGCCAAACGTAAAGTACCGGTAATTTTCTCAGGTCAAGCAGGTCAATTTTTTGGTATTTGGATCGTCAATATTTTACTAAGTATAGTGACGCTTGGCATTTACTCGGCGTGGGCCAAGGTACGAACCCAGCAATATTTTTATGGCAATACAAAAGTAGACGGCCATGTCTTTTCTTATCTCGCTACGCCAATGCAAATTTTAAAAGGGCGTATTTTAGCGGTTATTTTGTTTGCCTGTTATTCACTGGCCATTAATTTTTATCCGTTGGTTGGCCTAGGCTTTATTGCGGTAATGATTTTTTTATTCCCTTGGTTAATTAATCAAGGGCTTCGTTTTAATTGCCGAATGAGCAGTTATCGCAATGTACGATTTTCTTTCAAGGGCAATTATGGTGAAGCATTTTTGTACTTTATCCTTTTACCAATAGTGTCTATCTTTACCTTGTATTTAGCGATGCCTTGGGCGCTAAAAAAAGCTGATGCTTATGTTTACAATAATATCAGTTATGGCGATAAGCCACTAAAAGCCGAATTAGATACTGGTGAATATTACATGGCGGCGCTAGTAATTTTTGGCTTAACCATTCTGTTCGGGATAATAATTGCAATCATTATCGGAATTTTGGCTGTTGCAGAGTCGATGGTATTTATGCAGATAGTTGTGATGGTTCTTTACTTTGTTGTATTTAGCGTGATAAGTGCGGTATGGAAATCGCGAATTCGCAACCATGTGGTCAATAATTGTGAACTAGAGGGGATCACTACCTTTAAGTCATCAATGCAAGTTACCTCTTATGCGAGTTTAATATTAACGAATATGCTAGGCATCGTTTTTTCGTTAGGTTTGGCTTATCCGTGGGCTAAAATACGTACCGCTGCCTACATGGCTAGTGTTACTGAACTGCATGTGGAAGAGGGTGCCGATTCTGCAATCGATACTATGGAAGAGCAACAATCTTCTTTCGCCGAAGAAGCTGGTGAATTGTTTGACGTTGACATCGCGCTAACCTAATGACGCAATTAATCCAAGGGATTTATTATTATCCCGCTAGCAGCAAGGCCGAGTCGGCCGAGCTGCAGGTAACGGGTAAAAATATCAGTTTGCATTATCAGCAGCAATGCATACTTAATGTTCATATCTCTGATGTCAAAATTGGTGACCTAATACCCGGTGTTGCCTGTGAGGTTAATTTTGGCGATGGCGGGAAATTTGTTGCTGATGATGCTAGCGTTAGAATCGCCGCGTCCTCATCAACACTAGAACGTTTAGAGAAAAATAAGCCACTGATCTTGGCCGCCATTTTTTTAGTGCCATTGCTGATGTGGTTTAACCTAACGGTAGTGATGCCGAAAATAGCCGATAGCACGGTGCCTTTTTTGCCTGACAGTGTGTCAGAAAATATGGGTGAGCAAGTATTTTCGATTATTAAAAAAACCATGTTAGAGCCTAGCGAGTTGCCCCTAGAGCAGCAAGACAAGGTTAAACAGCAATGGAGCGACGCGGTTAGTCAGCTTGGTTTGTCGACTGAAAAATTCAAGTTACATGTCTTTGCCAGTGATTTTTTCGGTGCCAATGCGTTTGCATTGCCTGACGGCACGGTGGTCATTACCGACGATTTGTTAACGCGATTAGACGATAAACCCGATGCTATTGTGGCTATTTTGTTGCATGAAATTGGCCATGTAGAGCATCAACATAGTCTGCGCATGGTGGCTCAGTCAGTAAGTACAGCCGTGGTATTAGCGGTTATATTTGGCGACATTGAAGGCATTGGAGAAGTATTGTTAGGCACGGGTTCAACGCTTTTACAGAATGCTTTTTCACGTGATATGGAGCGAGAAGCCGACGATTACGCGCTAAACCATTTAGTTGTGTTAGGGTTAAAGCCAGCGGCATTTGCTGAGGCGATGGAAAGCTTTTTAGATATTAAAGAAAAGCAGAATGAAGAAAGCAGCGGCGGAAAATTCTTAAAATATCTGTCTACCCACCCTGATACAAAAGAGCGGATTAAACACGCTAAAGAATTTGAAAAATAAAGTTGAACTATTTGCGTGATAGGCCCCCTAACTTAGCATATTAATTAATGGGTCATACCAGTTGTATTAATGAAGTGACCAATTTTGTAGTGAGGATAAACGGATTAGAGTAAG